>NZ_QJRK01000004.1:0-159961 GCF_003205245.1 Pseudomonas sp. MB-090624
AGACCAGCATTTTGCCTCGGGCTTCCTTCAGATTCGCAGTCGCCCGCGACACCCTTGCCTCTGGCTAACACTTCCCCTTGCCGGGTGTGTAGAGGACTTTCACCTCCAAGTCACCCGCTCGGCTACCGCAACCAAACGGGTTGCGCTAACGCGCAACGCGCCATGCCTGGCGCACAACAAAAAAGCCCACAACACGTGTTGTGGGCTTCTCTTTAGCGGAGCCTGTTAGCTAACCACTTCGGCCTCGTCGCCGTCTTCATCCTTGCGGTGTGCCCAGTAATACAGGGCAGGCAGTACCAACAAGGTCAATGCGGTGGAGGACAGGATCCCGCCAATCACCACAGTCGCCAGTGGCCGCTGAACTTCTGCACCGGTACCGGTGGCCAAAGCCATCGGGATGAAGCCCAGGGAAGCTACCAAGGCAGTCATCAGAACAGGTCGCAGACGGGTTAATGCACCTTCATCGACTGCCTGCCTGAGCGTTCGCCCTTCCTCCCTTAGCCCGCGGATGAAGGCAATCATCACCAGGCCGTTCAGTACTGCAACGCCGGACAGTGCAATGAAGCCGACACCTGCCGAGATCGACAGTGGGATGTCCCGCAACCACAACGCCACAACACCACCGGTGAGTGCGAATGGAATACCGGTGAAGACCAGCATGCCGTCCTTCAGGTTGTTGAACATCAGGAACAACAAGGTCATGACCAGCAGCAAGGCGACTGGAACAACGATCTGCAGCCGTTTGGCAGCCGACTGCAGCTGCTCGAACTGGCCACCCCAAGTCGTCCAGTAGCCCGCAGGGATTTGCACCTTCTGATCCAGCGAAGCGGTCGCCTCCTCAACGAAGGATCCCAGGTCACGGCCTCGAACGTTGGCACTGACGATTACCAGACGCTTGCCGTTCTCGCGGCTGATTTGGTTCGGGCCCAGTTGCAGGTCCAGATTAGCGACCTGCGACAGCGGGATGAAACCGATCTGGTTGGCACCCTGAGCCGCATTGGCAGGCACCGGAATCAGCAAACTGGACATCCCCGCTACGTCGGTGCGAACGGTCTCAGGCAGGCGCACTACCATGTCGAACCGACGGTCGCCCTCATACAGCGTGCCGGCCTGGCGACCACCCACGGCGATAGCGATCGAGTTCTGAACATCCGCGATGTTCAGGCCGTAGCGTGCTGCTTTCTCGCGGTCGATGTTGATTGTCAGCACCGGCAGGCCGGATGTCTGCTCAACTTTCACTTCCGACGAGCCCGGTACCGCTTTGAGCGCTGCCGCGATCTTGTTGGCGGTGTTGTTGAGCACGTCCATGTCATCGCCGAAGACCTTCACAGCGACATCACTACGCACGCCCGAAATCAGCTCGTTGAAACGCAGTTGGATTGGCTGCGACAACTCGTAGTTGCTTCCTGGAACACCCGCTGCGGCCTTCTGCACCTCAGCAATCAGCTCATCGCGAGGCTTCTTGGGGTTAGGCCACTGATCCTGAGGCTTGAGCATGATGTAGGCGTCGGAGGCGTTCGGTGGCATCGGGTCAGATGCAATTTCCGCGGTACCCGAGCGTGCGAACATCCGCTCGACTTCAGGCACCTGCGCTATTACCGCTTTCTCCAGACGCTGCTGCATCTCGACGGACTGAGTGAGGCTCGTTCCAGGCACACGCATGGCCTGCATCGCAAAGTCACCCTCACTGAGGCTTGGGATGAACTCGCTACCCATACGACTTGCCAGCACACCACTGAGCACGACCAAGGCTACTGCGGCCGAGAAAGCGATGTTCCGATGTCCCAGCACCCATTGCAGAACCGGCTCATAGCGCAGTCGAGCTGTGCGCATGACCACGCCTTCCTCTTCCTTCACCTTGCCAGTGACGAACATGGCAATAGCTGCAGGAACAAAGGTAACGGACAGGATCATTGCGCCCAGCAGAGCCATCACAACGGTGAACGCCATAGGGTGGAACATTTTGCCTTCGACGCCGGTGAGGGCGAAGATCGGCAGGTACACCACCATGATGATCAGCTGACCGAAGATCAGCGGCCGGCGAGCTTCTCGCGCCGCGGCAAAGACCTCGTGGAAGCGTTCGGTTTTGGTGAGCATGCGGCCATGCTTATGCTGCGCATGAGCCAGTCGACGGATCGCGTTTTCTACAATAACCACGGCACCGTCGACGATGATGCCGAAGTCGAGTGCCCCCAAACTCATTAAGTTGGCACTGACCTTGTTGTTGAACATGCCTGTGAAGGTGAAAAGCATGGACAGCGGAATCACCATCGCGGTGATCAGGGCTGCACGGATGTTGCCGAGGAACAGGAACAGAATCGCGATTACCAAGATCGCGCCTTCTACCAGGTTCTTCTTCACCGTCGCGATGGCTTTTTCAACCAGGTTGGTACGGTCGTAAACGGTCACAGCCACCACGCCCTTTGGCAGGGTGCGGTTGATGTCCGCCAGTTTGGCGGCGACAGCTTGAGACACAGTACGGCTGTTTTCACCAATCAGCATGAACACGGTACCGAGCACGACTTCGCGGCCGTTCTCAGTAGCAGCACCTGTGCGGAGTTCTTTACCGATGCTGACGTCAGCAACGCTGCTGATGCGAATCGGTGCACCATCCACGCTGGTGATCACGATGTTGGCGATGTCTTCGATGTTGCCTACCTGGCCGGGCGCACGGATGAGCAACTGCTCACCATTACGTTCGATGTAGCCGGCGCCGACGTTGGCATTGTTACTTTCCAACGCTGCGACCAGGTCATTGAGGGTAAGCTTGTAGGTAGCCAGGCGCTTAGGATCTGGCGCAACCAGGAACTGCTTGGCATAGCCGCCGATGGTATTGATCTCGGCTACACCCGGGACGTTGCGCAGCTGAGGCTTGATGATCCAGTCTTGGATCACGCGCAGGTCGGTCGGGGTGTAAGGCGTACCGTCCTCTTTGACCGCGCCATCTTCGGCTTCAACGGTCCACAGGAAGATCTCGCCGAGGCCGGTAGATACCGGGCCCATAACGGCCTCTACGCCTTCTGGCAGCTGTTCCTTCGCAACCTGCAGCCGCTCGTTGATCAACTGGCGGGCAAAGAAGATGTCAGTGCCATCCTTGAAGATCACGGTGACCTGAGACAAGCCAGAGCGAGACAGGGAACGGGTCTGCTGAAGGCCCGGGAGACCGGCCATGGCCGTTTCAACTGGAAACGTGATCCGTTGTTCGGTTTCCAAAGGCGAATAACCAGGCGCTGCAGTGTTGATCTGCACCTGGACGTTGGTGATATCGGGTACCGCATCGATGGGCAGCTTTTGATAGCTGTAGATACCGATACCCGCCATGATCAGAACAGCGATCATTACTACGATGCGCTGCTCGATGGCGAATCTGATGATACGTTCAAACATGAGAAATCATCCTGTCAGTTCGCATCAGTGACCGTGTTCGGCAGAAGCTTTGCCGAGCTCGGACTTGAGTGTGAAGCTGCCACTGGTTGCTACCTGGGCGCCGGCTTCAATACCGTCGATGACTTCCACGTACCCATTGTCGCGACGACCCAGTTTTACCGGGCGGGTGTCAAACCCATCTGGGGTGCGTACGAATACCGAGGGTTTGTCTTCAACGGTCTGGACTGCGTGCTCAGGGACCGCTACGGCAACTCGATCAGTCTGGGAAGTGACCGCAATGTTCACGAACAGGCCTGGACGCCAGGCACCGTTGGGGTTGGTCAAGGTGACGCGGACAGTGGCTGCGCGGTTTTGCTCGCCCAGCAGGCTCCCGACATAACCCACCTTCCCTTCGACCTCGACATTCATGTCAGGCGAAGAGACTTTCACCGCACGACCAGTCGTGACCTTGCCCAGATCTGTAGGCGGGACGGCGAAGGTTGCCCAGACCTGATTCAGGTCAGAAAGGATGAAGGCGTTGGTCGCCTCGCTGACGACTTCGCCAACGGTCAGGTGTTTCTCCACCACCACGGCGTCGAAAGGAGCTCGGAGTTCGTAACGATTACCGCCAACGGAGTTAACCGAAGCACCGATCGCACCGACCTTCTGCTTGGCGTTGGCCAAGGAGATCTCCGCTTCTTGCAGCGCTTGGCGTGCTTGGAGGTAGTCTTGCTCCGCGGAAATCTTGTCCTGCCACAGCTGCTTCTCACGCTCGAAGGTCACTCGCGCCAGTTCGACGCGACGCTGTGCGGCCTGTTGTTCGCTGCGCAGGTCAGAGATCTGCTGGCTCGCGATTACAGCGAGGACCTGACCCTTTTTGACCGTCTCACCCAGGTCGGCTTGGACAGTCTCTACAACGCCAGGAACACGAGGAACCACGTGGGCGGTCCGGTCTTCATCGAAGCGAATTTCGCCCGGGAAGCTCACGACTGTACCCAAGTCACGCGGCGCTGCAGCTTCCAGGGCAACGCCGGCAGCCTTGATCTGCTCAGCGCTAAGCGTCAGCTTGCCCTCTTCTTCACCGCCCTCTTCGCTGTGGCCTTCTTCACCATGGCCCTCATCACCCTCCTCTTTGGCGGCAGATGCGGCTTTCTTTTCGTCGCCATGGCCATCGTTAGCGCCATGCTCGGCGGTACTAGCGGCCTGCTGTCCAGAACTGTTGTTCCAGGCAAGGCTGCCAAATCCGAGGGCTGCCACAGCGGCTACCGCGAGGGCGATCTTGCGTTTGTTATCCATTGCTACTCCTGCTGATCGTAGGCACCGGCTTGTTCAAGGCTGTGTGCCGAAGAAAATGTTTGGCCCGTTCAGCGAGCGCCGGCAGTTGAGCCGACTTCGCCATAAACCCTTTCCACCTGCGCACGCGCATTGGTCGCCGCTGCCAACGATTCGAGATATTGGCCACGAGCGACGATCAAGGTGCGCTGGGCATCCAGCACTTCGATGAAGCCGAATTTGCCCATCTCGAAGCCGCGGGTTGCGGTATCTACGGCTTGTTGGGCTGACGGCAGAATGGTCTTGTCGTAGGACTCGACCTCCTGCATGGCGGTGGACCACTGGTTCAACGCGGTTTGGGTTTCGGTGCGCAGCCGCAGCTCCACAGCATTGCGCTGGTCTCGGGCCTGATCTGCACGACGAGAAGCGGAAAGAATGTTGCCCTGGTTGCGATCAAACAGCGGCAAAGGCATAGAGACGCCCACAGTGTTGACACGCTCGCGCACAGAGCGGTCGTACTGGCTACCTACGCTGACGGTAAGGTTCGGGATACGCTGAGCTTTCTCTGAACCGAGCGAGGCATCGCTCTTGTCGATCTGTACCACGGCCTGGCGCATTTCTGCGGTCTGATCGAGCTTCGCCAGCAGCTCTTCAGTCCGCGGTGGCAGTCCCGGGGAGAGGGTTGGCGATTCGAGTCGATCAAAGACGGTGACCGAGCTCCCGGTAATTTGAGCGAGTTGCTGGTAAGCGGTCGTCTTTTCGGTTTCGGCACGTCGAACTTGCAGCTTTGCTTCGGCCAGTTGTACTTGGGCGCGGGTGGCCTCTACTGGAGACGATTTACCTGCGCGAACACGACCATCGACGATGCGGAGACCGCGCTCAGTCAGTTCGAGAGATTGCTTGGCCAGGTCAAGGCCTGTCTGGGCCCGCAATGCGGCGTAGAAGGCCTGTACGACGTCTGCCCGCAGACCGTTCACGCGACGGTCCAACTCCAGCTGTGCGGCGGTCTGCCCGTAAGTGGCGACGTCAACACGAGCTCCCCGCTTACCACCCAGCTCCAGGGTTTGGCTAAGCGACACGGTCGTCGTGCTGGTGTTACGACGGGTGTCTTCCACGTCGTACGAAATAGTGGGGTTGGGGATAAGCCCGGCCTGCTTGCGAGCACCATCAGCGATGCCAATCTCTTGCCGGGCCGCGGCCAGGTCAGGGTTGGCATCCATGGCCGTCGAAAGCGCCTGGGGCAAGCTGATGCTTTGAGCAAGAGCTGCAGGTGCCATCAATCCAGAGATGACTGCACAGAGTGCAGCGATCTTCCAGGGCGAGACGGAGGTCTTGGATAAGACATTGCGGTTATACCGGGGCACTTTGATGGTCCTCGTGCACAAACTTCGATAAAGCTTGGCGAGAACGCCGAAACAGCTGCCAAGCCCCACTTGATTAGGTGATGGCACTCTAATGAGCGGTAGCTATCAGAGGGGTGGCTAGAAAATTACAATTTCGTAAGAAAGTCCTGTAATGCCCGAAAATACTGGGAAACCAAACCCGGCACTAGGATTTCGTTACAAGCAACGGAGATGGCAAACACGCGGTGCGAAGGCGCCGAATAACAGGCAGATGACGAAATTGTAATTGTCCTATCACCCTCCCGTTATCTTCGGCCTGCAAATATGAGCTCGCGCTACGCTAGGCGCGCCGCCGGGTCAGAACAATTAACGACACCCGCGCCGGTAAACATAATAAAAACTGCCGTGAATCAAAGGAGCATCGGATGAAAATCAAAGTACCACTGTATTTGGCGGCAGTTTCTGCGCTGTCTGGAAGCTACGCTATTTCGGCACAAGCTGAAGACAAGCCAGAAGGCTTCATTGAAGGCAGCAGCCTTACAGTGTTGAACCGTAACTTCTACTTCAACCGTGATAATCGCGACAGCACCGCCCCCACTTACAACAGTGGCAAGGGCAATACCAACGGCTACTCCGAAGCCTGGGCGCACGCGATCATCAGTAAATTCAACTCTGGGTTTACCCAGGGTACCGTTGGCTTCGGCGTTGATGCCTTCGCCATGATCGGCCTCAAGCTCGACACCGGTGATGGGCGCAACGGCGGCCGTAGCTCCTTCGACGTGCTACCCGTTGATAACAAGGGCGAAGCTCGCGACGAATACACCAAGGTCGGCGGTGCAGCCAAAGTCCGCTTGTTCGATACCATCGTGAAAGTAGGTGATGTTTTCCCATCGACTCCGGTCGTTGCATCCGGTGACTCTCGCCTGCTGCCAGAAAGCTTCCGCGGCGTGACCGTTGAGAACACCAGCATCCAAGGCCTCACCCTTCAGGGTGGTCGACTGCACGCCATGAGCCAGCCAGTCTCCAGCAACCTGAACGACAACTTCGTGACCTTCTACGGCGGCCCGGTCAACTCGCCATGGATCGGTTACGGTGGTGGTGACTACTCGATCAACGACAACTGGACTGTGAGCGTCTACGCCAGCCAGCTGAAAGACGTCTGGAATCAGTACTACGCCGGCACCAGCGTTGTTTACCCGCTGAGCGACGATCTGGCGCTGATCGGTGGCTTCAACTACTACAAAGCCGTAGATGAAGGTAAGAAGCGCCTGGGTGAATTCGACAACAACATCTGGAGTGCCAAGGTCGGCGTGCGTTACGGCGCCCACACCCTGGCCCTGTCGCACCAGCGCAACAACGGCGACGACGATTTCGACTATCTGCGTCAGTCGGACTCGATTTTCGTCGACAACTCCATCCAGTACAGCGACTTCAACTCGCCGAAAGAGCGTTCCTGGATGCTGCGCTATGACCTGAACTTCACCAGCTACGGCATCCCAGGCCTGACGTTCATGACCCGCTACGCCAGAGGCTCGGGCGCGGATTACTCGAACGCTAACCAGTTCTACATGCGCACCGACGACAACGGCAACCCGCTCGACAATCAGAAGCGTTGGGAGCGTGACGTCGAAGTCAAATACGTTGTGCAAACCGGTCCGGCAAAAGACTTGTCCTTCCGGTTGCGCCAGGCAACCACGCGTGCCACTGCTTTCGAATCGGATCTGGATGAAACTCGTGTAATCATCGAGTACCCGCTTTCGATTCTGTAATTCGCTGAGCGGGCCAGTCTTTCGACGGCTGGTCCGATTAGTAAAACGAGCATTACGAATTCACCTTGAGTGGCTTAATTGCTCCTTTGGTAAAAGGTGGATATTTGGCGCCCATTGGGCGCCTTTTTTTTGCCTAAAATTCAAGTAAGCGTTCGATTGTACGCATTGCATGCCGGTGAAGTTCATGACTACACCAATGACCAGTCTCCTCAACATGAGCGACCTCGCCGTCATCCGAACGGAACGAAGCTAGCACAAAGAAGAAAATAACCCAGTATTTCATATGGTCAAATCATCCGCTGGAGAGAGGGCCCGCAACTGTCAAACCCAAGCCGCGACAAGATATACCTCCAGACTATCAACTGTATTACCTAGAAATTACAAATCCGTCATTTGAACCCCAACACGCTCATTTTGATTTACCATCCATTTCAATAATGCCGGCGCGCGTGCGCGGTTAATTGCTCAGTGATATCGAGACATAATCCCATGCGAATTCTGGTAATTGAGGATGAAGTAAAAACTGCGGAGTATGTGCGTCAAGGCCTTACAGAGTGTGGCTATGTCGTAGATTGCGTCCACACCGGATCAGATGGATTATTCTTGGCCAAGCAGCATGAGTACGAGCTGATTATCCTTGATATAAACCTACCAGAGATGGACGGTTGGCAGGTCCTTGAGTTGTTGCGCCGTAAAAACTGCCCGTCCCGCATCATGATGCTGACGGCGAGAAGCCGATTGGCGGATAAGGTCCGGGGGCTGGAGAACGGCGCAGATGACTATCTGATCAAACCATTTGAGTTCCCAGAGCTGCTAGCCCGGGTTCGCGCCTTGATGCGCAGGTCAGATCACCCCGCATCTGTGGAGGTCATTCGCGTGGCCGATCTGGAACTTGATCAAAGCCGGCACAGGGCATTCAGGGACGGTCAGCGTATTGATTTGACCACCAAAGAATTCGCGTTGCTGCACTACTTGATGCGTAACACCGGGGTGGTACTGAGCCGTACGCAGATTATCTCTCAGGTTTGGGATATGAATTTTGATTGCGACACGAACGTTGTAGAGGTGTCGATTCGAAGACTCAGAGCCAAGATAGATGACCCCTTCGAAACCAAGCTGATACACACACTTAGAGGCGTAGGGTATGTACTTGAAAAGCGTTAATTGCCAAACTATATAGTATCGAGATCGGCTAACTAATTCCGTCGCAAACGTGCCTACTGAACTGGATTTTACTATTTACGACCCGCGGCGCTGATTCCTTACCCCGCAAATGAGGTAGGCTGTGCATGAGGTATAGCATTGATTATCAGCAGGTCTCGGAGGATCAAGAGTTTGTCAGGCCTGATGACCGCTCAGCTGATATTGTCTTTAACAGTGAGCATGGCTTAGCTCTTATCCCATGTGTTGGCGATGTGGTCAACCTACCCTCTACGGCCGTCAAAGCGGGGGTTTGTGGCGTCGTCAGATCAAGAATTTTCAATTATCTCAGGGGTCCTGAAGAGTTTTACTGCCACGTCAATATTTTTGTTGAAGAGGCCGACATCAATTTCGGCAATCTAATATCCGAATATATGCGTAACCAGGCACGCTCACGATCACCCTCCTCATAGTGGTTTGAATAGTCAATACGGATTCCGTCCTTTTATTGAGTGCTCAGTAGAACCCACGTTGCAGAGCTCTACTGAGCCCAAAAACCTTATTTCCGCTGCTGTGCAAAAACCACTAACTGCCACTCAATCTTGCCCGCGCCAGGTGCATGCTGGTGATGGTTCTGTGGAGGAAGAACATGCCCTTTGGCAATACCGATCTCATCCCCGCAGGAGACGCATCGGTAAATGCCTGGATTTGGCGCTTCGGTACCAGGCGAATACTTTTTATCGTACTCCGAATGATCACTTTTGTGCAGAAAATTGCCGTGCTTATACTGAGCCATATCTATTCCCTTGAACTGTTGCTCTATATTTTTGTGCCACTTTACCGGGGCACAGAATAATTTTTATCACGTAATGACGAATAGATTCCAGCGAAGTTTTCCATAATCGCTCAGTACGCAGCCTACTTTCGTAGCATTTATTATTCTGATTGTGTCAGGCAGGAGATTTTTATGCCGGCGGAATTTTGGCGCCATGCTATGGCACCAGGATAGAGATCAAATCACGCCATCAAGTGACTCTTGCTATTCGAACCTGCCCCTACAAGAACAGGTAGTCACGGCACCCTGCTAGAGCGCGGGAGAGGCGGAGCACACAGAGCAGGCGTCATTGTTTTTTGAATAGCGCACTGAAAAATATAGAAGTACAAGAAGCCCGCAAAGAGAACAGTAGGCGCCATCAGAGCCAATTGAGGATCCATAAACCCTGAAATTACATACTGCTTAAGTGTAAGAGAAGCCAGGATAAAGGCCGAACAATACAAAGCACCTGTAAATTGATTCCCTAGAAAGCTTAGCACCCCACTAAAGGCATTATTGGCGCTCAATAACACTGCCTTCAATATGGTCCAACCGAAAAGCGGAAGGAAAATCTTCACCATAAAGGCAAATAAAGTTGTTGAGGCGAACAGTTTCAGTGGTATCTCTGCCCATGGCTTGATGGTACCGTCGTTTTCTACACCAAAGAATAGGATGGCATTCAGGATAATTGCTATAGAGCAGCATATGATGAGGCGTATCACCTCCCGTTTAAGCGGGGCCATCATTATAACTGAGTTAATGCTTTTCGCGATATATTGCTTTAGAGCCTGGGTCATTGACCTATTGCGTCCTATGCTAGCCGAGGTGATAATATTGTATTGATGCAGCAGTAATAGACTGACGCTTTATTTATTTCTCAGTCAAGGAGGATCCTGATGATTTACGAGTCTGATGATTGGAGGAAGTCACTTCTTCGTTCAGCTCGTTGGCTTGAGAAGGCTCGTGTAAAAGAGTGTTCTGAAGGGCGCATTTATGCGAAAGCAGAACGTGAAATTTTTGTCAGTTTTTATACGGTACGCAAGCTAATCGAGACCTACAAAATCTCTGAATCAACGAAGAAAATTAAGCTCCATCTACCGTACTACCCGATCACCAGTGGCAAGACAGTAGACTACTTCAATCGGCACAACATAATGGAAAACTACGAAACTACTAAAGTTTACAAAGAACTGCGGGATATGACTTTTGTCGCGAACCAGGTAATCCACTCGTACGTATTCGAATTCGCGACTAGTGAGGATGGACGGATTGACGGGGTGTTTGTGGCCTCAGACAAGGGACGACACCAGCGACTCTATTACTATTCTATGACGCTAATGCTCAGTATTTTTAGGTCCGTAGGCTTGGATGTCGTCTCAGAGCAGCATTTGGTAAGGGACCCTGAAACAGAGCAGTGGAAGATCAGGTGAGTAGCCACCAAGCCAAACCCGCTACGGCAGCTGTAATTAACCCAACGGTTGCATAGAAGGCAGGTCTGCCGATCCAAGGGTGACAAGCCAGCATGATTCCCAGATGGGTCTTCGGCTTTATGCTATCCCACTCAGACTCGACGATGGTCCCATCTAGAATATAAGGCTTCCAATATTTGACGATATGGTCCTTGTCGGGCTCAAAAAAATCGCTATGGCCGTAATCAAAGTAACGGTCAGCTACACGTGTATTTTTAAATCCGTTTCGACCAGTCCCGCCGTAGCCTATAGTCGAAAAGGTAGCTAGGACGGGGTAAAAATCTCGCGTCCCGACATCGTTGACGATGTTGCCTGCAGCCATGTGCCGAGCATGCTTCTCCCAGGCATAATTGCCTTTTATTATGGAGCCGCAGAGAACAATTCTCTCAATGTTGATGTCAGTGTATTTGGCGAGGATCCGACTAATGATATAGGTGCCGAAGCTGTGGGCAATGACCATAATGCGAGCAGTCGGTTCCATAAGCCGTGCGTCTCGGAAGTCATTTGCGATCTTATTGATTGGCGTAGATCGAAACGGACACGCAAGCTGCAGCGCGGTCACACAATGGTAGCCAAGACCTTTGACTCTGACATGAGCAACATCTCGGAAGGCTGCTTTTACCAGCTCGTGCCAGGAACCATCAGTTTGAATACCATGGACAAGCATGAGCGTGATGGCCTGAGCATCATCTTTGACATTAGAAATCTGCATATCGACTAACGAGTCAAACAGCTCCAGATGCTCGGCATCCAGAGTTGCCCTAATTGCCTGCAGCTGGGCCAGTCGTTTGGTCTCAATCGTATTTTCCCAAGTCGATCGAACAAGGGTAACAATATCAACAGGCTTCAATCGAGCACCAATCTATAGGTTGGTTCCACGTTGGCGGCAAGTACTTCAAATTCGGTATCCATCCCAGGATCACGAACAATCTCTGGGATATCGCCGTAAGATTGGAATGAGAGACCTTCGCCGCTGGGGCACCTAACAATAAGGAATCTCTTGATAATCCGGCCCGTTACCAAGATATTAATCAAGATTGCAAGGTGCGCGGAAGTACCGGCTTGCATAATATCGAACATGCGATTCGGGTTTAGCCGAATTCTAGGCAAAGCTTCGCCACCCTGGGATTCATAGCCCTGGATAAAACTAGCCAATCTTCGGAGGCCTTCAGCCTCGTCTGGATGGTTAAGTATTAAAGGCGATAACTTTTCCGCGAACATATTCGTATTCTCCGGCGGAGCACGCTACGGTCACCGCAAACTCGTTTCTCTCACCCGAAATCAAAAGCCTCAGTTCACGGGGAGGATCACTGTCTGGTAGTTTAACGTAAATATTGGCTCCCGTCACTTCGCCATCACGCTCCAAGAAGCGATCCAACGCAGACATCGAACCCTCATCCGATGAAAGGTTTTCATCAACCGATGCGGAGGTAATCTGCATTTGGGCCCCGAATTCATTTCGAGCCGTTGAATTGCTATATCTGATTTCTTGGGAGAGGTTATCGCGCTCGCGCAGAATCTTATTCTTAGCGGGGCTAAGCGAAACTTCAGCGAACCCATCGTCCGGTAGAAATTTCCTTACTTTGTTTTTCAACACCCACAAGAGCTCGGAATATTTCTTTGCCTGATTATCTTGAGAGGCAATACGAAACTCCAATAAACCAGTGTGGTCCAGGTGAACAATATTCACCGCACGTTTTTTTGTGGTCGCATAGCGTCGAATCAGTTCGCCAGTTGCTGGATCCGTCTCCACAGCGCTGAGACGATTGATGTCACGGCTTTCGACGACTTTGATCGTAAGCGAAACCGGTGTCTTCTGCGGGTCCGGACGGTACAGGCGGATGTCGACGATTGTGGCCTCGTCGGGCATCTCAAGATCCAGCGGGTGAGTAAACAGCCCCGAAAGGCCCTCAGCTGCTGCGATTGAAGCGATGCGCGTAGGAGACAGCAGGCCGATTGCCCGCTCTTCAGTGCACTGGAAAAGGAACGAGTGCTGCTTGCCAAACTCCTCCACCTGCTGCAGTAGATCACGGAGGTCTTTCAGGGCAAGTTTTTTATCCTTGAGGGCAGGCTCGATCCGCTTCTCATAGAGATCGTCCCAGTTTTGCGCAGAAACGGGGATGCCCTTCGTCCGGAGGAATTCCTTGACGACGGCTTGGCTAGTCGCATTTTTCAGAAGGCCAAAAAGGATCTTGGCTAGCTTTTGGTCGTCGTCACTCAGCACATCACTCTCCACAAATTGGCATTAAGCTTAAAGGCTCGTGCGAGCCTTGGCTGTGGAGGCATGAAGCCGGTGACATCCTGCCACGAGAGCGCCGACCTGCGCGCATCATGCCTTCCATTGCGCGCGCATTCTCGCCTTTTTATCCAGCGGTACACAATGAGTGGAGAAGGTCAAAATGCCATCAGCGATGTAGGATCCCTTGGCCACGTGGAGTAGGTTCCATCAGATTTTGCCGTAATGTTCAGCTTTTTCGGGAAGATGGGTAGGAATTCCCAGCTTTTCTGTGAACCGCAAGCAACAGCCTGAGCCCCAGTCATCCGGGACCTAGCATCACAATTGTTGGTGAAGCTGACTGCTGTGGTGGCCCGCCTGGGCCTAAAATCAAATTTGCTCTGCAACACTGAATATGGAACATCAAAATCTGAATAAGCATCAAGGAATGCTTCTATCTCGGGCACTTCAGCCGAGTGAAACACTAGAGTTGACACCATAACCGCGAAGGATCAACGCCGCCGCGTTGTGCAGCAATGCCCGCCGCACCACCTCCCGCGGGTAGACGCTGGCCCGGTCGATGGTGCCCCTGAACAGAATCTCGAACGCCAGCGGCCTGTGCTTGGTGTCCAGAAACAGGCAACCGAACACCTCGCTGGGCTCATGGCGCAGCATGGCCTTCAGGTAACGCCGCACCGCCTCGGGCCCTTCCAGCACCGCTGCGCGCGCGATGTGCTCATCCAGGTAACGCCGGCCGATTTCCAGCAGCGCTTGCAACTGTGCGTATTTCACAGCGCCTATGCCCGGCTCGCGCAGCACCGCCGCGCGCTCGGCCTCAAGAAACTGCCGCAGCCCACCAAAACGCACCAGCAGCCCGCGTGCAAGGTCCAGTACATTGCGCCCGGCCACGCCCGAACCGAGCAACACGGCCAGCAACTCGGCGTCCGACAGCACCGCCGCACCCCGTTGCAACAGCTTCTCCCTTGGCCGATCTTCAGCCGGCCACTCTCTGATATTCATCCCTGCCCCTCTGCCCTTGCTGCGGCCCATTTCGGCCCTGTGTTAATCTATTTCGCCTCGTACATGCGACGTTCTGCCGCAGGCATTTGCAAACGTCGCCGCCCGCTCTCACTGGAAAAAGGCAAGCCTATGCAGCGGCTGTATCGCAAGCGCATCGTTCTCGGCGTGGGGGGCGGCATTGCCGCCTACAAAAGCGCCGAGCTGATTCGCCGTCTCCTGGAGCACGGCGCGCAGGTGCGCGTCGTCATGACCCGTGGGGGTGCCGAATTCATCACCCCGCTGACCCTGCAGGCGCTGTCGGGCCACCCGGTGCACATGGACCTGCTGGACCCGGCTGCCGAAGCGGCCATGGGCCACATCGAACTGGCCAAGTGGGCCGACCTGGTCTTGATCGCCCCGGCCACCGCCGACCTGATGGCGCGCATGGCCCAGGGCATGGCCGATGACCTGCTGACCACCCTGGTACTGGCCACCGACGCCACCGTGGCGGTGGCCCCGGCCATGAACCAGGCCATGTGGCGCGACCCGGCGACCCAGGCCAACCTCGACCTGCTTAAAAGCCGTGGCATCCAGGTATTCGGCCCGGCCTCCGGCAGCCAGGCCTGTGGTGACGTGGGCCTGGGGCGCATGCTCGAGGCCACCGAGCTGGCCTGGTGCGCGGCAGAAAGCTTCAAGCGCCAGGCCCTGACCGGCAAGCATGTGCTGATCACCGCCGGGCCGACCCAGGAAAACATCGACCCGGTGCGCTACATCACCAATCATAGCTCCGGCAAGATGGGTTTCGCCCTCGCCGAGGCGGCAGCTGAAGCGGGGGCTCGGGTGACCCTCGTGACCGGCCCGGTGCACCTGCCAACCCCGGACCGGGTCAGCCGTATCGACGTGGTCAGCGCGCGGGACATGCTCGCGGCCTGCGAGGCGGCCATGCCGTGCGACCTGTTCATTGCCTCGGCAGCCGTTGCGGACTACCGCCCGGAAGTCGTTGCCACACAAAAACTGAAGAAAGATCCTACGACCGGCGACGGCATGCTGCTGCAGATGGTGCGCAATCCCGATATCCTTGCCACCATCGCCGGCCGCGCCGACCGCCCGTTCAGCGTCGGCTTTGCCGCCGAAACCGAGCACCTGCTCGATTACGCCACGCGCAAGCTCAAGGACAAGAACCTCGACCTGATCGTCGCCAACGATGTGGCCAACCCCAGCATTGGCTTCAACAGCGAAGAAAATGCCTTGACCGTGATCGACCGCCAACAGCACCAAACCCTCTTCGCGCAGACCAGCAAGGGCAAGATCGCCCGGCAACTGGTCGCCTTCATCGCCGAACGGCTCAACCAGGTTCAATAAGTTACATGCACGCTCTTCAAGCCAAGATCCTCGACCCACGCCTGGGCAGCGAATTTCCGCTGCCAACCTACGCCACCCCCGGCTCCGCTGGCCTCGACCTGCGCGCCCTGCTCCAGCAAGACACCGTCCTCGAACCAGGCCAGACCCTGCTGATTCCTACCGGCTTGTCGATCTACATCGGCGACCCGGGCCTGGCCGCCGTCATCCTGCCGCGTTCGGGCCTGGGCCATAAGCACGGCATCGTGCTGGGCAACCTGGTCGGGCTGATCGATTCGGACTACCAGGGCGAGCTGATGGTGTCGTGCTGGAACCGCGGCACCACCCCTTTCACCATCGCCGTGGGCGAGCGTATCGCCCAGCTGGTGCTGGTGCCGGTCGTGCAGGCGCATTTCGATATCGTCGAGGCCTTCGATGAAAGCCAGCGCGGCGCTGGCGGCTTCGGTCACTCCGGCAGCCACTGAGTCGAAACACGACCGTTCAGGCCAAGGATGGCGAACTCTCTGGTGAAACCACCGTCCAAGCGTTCAATTTGCGCCTGCCCAGAAAGCCTTTGACTAATGGAGCTTCCAGAGATGAACGACATGGCCCACCTGGTCCCTGCCACATTGCCAGACAGCATTTTCCGCGCGTATGACATTCGCGGCGTGGTCGGCAAGACCTTGCACGCCGAAACCGCCTACTGGATTGGCCGCGCCATCGGTGCGCAAAGCCTGGCCCAGGGCGAACCGCAAGTCTCGGTAGGCCGCGATGGCCGCCTGTCCGGGCCAATGCTGGTGGAGCAACTGATCAAGGGCCTGGTCGATGCCGGTTGCCAGGTCAGCGACGTCGGCCTGGTGCCAACCCCGGCCCTGTACTACGCGGCCAACGTATTGGCCGGCAAGTCGGGCGTGATGCTGACCGGTAGCCACAACCCGTCCGACTACAACGGCTTCAAGATCGTCATCGCCGGCGACACCCTGGCCAATGAACAGATCCAGGCCTTGCTGACCCGCCTGAAAACCAACGACCTTACCCTGGCTGCAGGGCGTGTGGAAAAAGTCGAGATCCTCGACCGCTACTTCCAGCAGATCGTCGGCGACGTGAAGCTGGCCAGGAAGCTCAAGGTCGTGGTGGACTGCGGCAATGGCGCCGCCGGTGTGATTGCCCCCCAGTTGATCGAAGCCCTGGGCTGTGAGGTGATCCCGCTGTTCTGCGAGGTGGACGGGAACTTCCCGAACCACCACCCGGACCCAGGCAAGCCGGAAAACCTTGAAGACCTGATCGCCAAGGTCAAGCAGACCGGCGCCGACATCGGCCTGGCCTTCGATGGTGACGGCGACCGCGTCGGCGTCGTGACCAACACCGGCAGCATCGTCTACCCCGACCGCCTGCTGATGCTGTTCGCCCAGGACGTACTGGCACGCAACCCGGGCGCCGAGATCATCTTCGACGTCAAGTGCACCCGGCGCCTGACCCCGCTGATCGAACAACACGGTGGCCGGGCGCTGATGTGGAAAACCGGCCATTCGCTGATCAAGAAGAAGATGAAACAGACCGGTTCGCTGCTGGCGGGCGAGATGAGTGGTCACATCTTCATCAAGGAACGCTGGTACGGTTTCGACGACGGTATCTACAGTGCCGCGCGCCTGCTGGAGATCCTCAGCAAGGCCGAACAGAGCGCCGAAAACCTGTTTGCCGCCTTCCCGAACGATATTTCCACGCCGGAAATCAATATTGATGTGACCGACGAGGGTAAATTCAGCATCATTGATGCACTGCAACGCGACGCCGACTGGGGCGAAGCCACCCTGACCACCATCGACGGTGTGCGGGTCGACTATGCCCATGGCTGGGGCCTGGTTCGCGCCTCCAACACCACACCGGTGCTGGTACTGCGCTTCGAGGCCGACAGTGACGCCGAATTGCAACGTATCAAGGATGTTTTCCGTACCCAGTTGCTGCGGGTTGATCCTGAGCTGCAACTGCCGTTCTGACCGATTATCTGTTCCTCACAGGAGCCCTGCATGACCCTCGATCGCGATGCCGCTTCCCATGTAGCCGAGGTTTTGTCCGAAGCGCTGCCCTACATCCGCCGCTTTGTCGGCAAGACCCTGGTGATCAAGTACGGCGGCAACGCGATGGAGAGCGAGGAGCTCAAGACCGGCTTCGCCCGTGACATCGTGCTGATGAAGGCGGTGGGTATCAACCCGGTGGTCGTCCACGGGGGTGGCCCGCAAATCGGCGACCTGCTCAAGCGCCTGTCGATCGAAAGCCACTTCATCGACGGCATGCGTGTGACCGATTCGGCGACCATGGACGTGGTGGAAATGGTGCTGGGCGGCCAGGTCAACAAGGACATCGTCAACCTGATCAACCGCCATGGCGGCAGTGCCATCGGCCTGACCGGCAAGGACGCGGAGCTGATCCGCGCGCGCAAGCTGACCGTCAGCCGCCAGACCCCCGAGATGACCACCCCGGAAATCATCGACATCGGTCACGTGGGCGAAGTGGTGAGCGTGAACACCGACCTGTTGAACATGCTGGTCAAGGGCGACTTCATCCCGGTCATCGCGCCAATCGGCGTGGGTGTCAACGGTGAGTCCTACAACATCAACGCCGACCTCGTGGCCGGCAAGGTGGCCGAAGCGCTGAAGGCCGAGAAACTGATGCTGCTGACCAACATTGCGGGCCTGATGGACAAACAGGGCCAGGTCCTGACCGGCCTGACCACGGAGCAAGTCAACGAGCTGATCGCCGATGGCACCATCTACGGCGGCATGCTGCCGAAGATCAAGTGTGCGCTGGATGCAGTGCAGGGCGGCGTTAACAGCTCGCACATCATCGACGGCCGCGTGCCGAATGCGGTGCTGCTGGAGATCTTCACCGACAGCGGCGTGGGCACCCTGATCACCAACCGCAAGCCGCGCTGAGTGATCGGTTAGCGTGTTTTGGCCCCTTCGCGGGCACGCCCGCTCCCACAGGGATAGCGCCTTGTGGGAGCGTGCCCGCGAATAGGCCGAAACAGGCGGCACAAAAAAAGGCGACCTTCACAAGAAGGTCGCCTTTTTCATTTCCGGGCCAGGATCAGATCCCGTACTGCGCCCGGTAAGCTTCGACAGCCGGCAGGTGCTGCTTCAGTTGTGGGTCGTCAGCCAGGAACTCCAGCACCTGGGTCAGCGAAACGATGCTGACCACTGGAATGCCGAAGTCACGCTCCACTTCCTGGATAGCCGACAGCTCGCCATTGCCACGTTCTTCGCGGTTCAGCGCGATCAGCACGCCGGCGGCCTTGGCCTGCTGGGCGTTGATGATCTGCATGACCTCACGGATGGCAGTGCCGGCGGTGATCACATCGTCGATGATCAGCACATCACCGGCCAGCGGTGCGCCAACCAGGCTGCCGCCTTCGCCGTGGTCTTTGGCTTCCTTGCGGTTGAAGCACCATGGCACATCGCGCTGGTGCTGGTCAGCCAGCGCCACGGCAGTGGTCGCCGCCAGCGGAATGCCTTTGTATGCAGGGCCGAACAGCACATCGAACGGGATCTTGCTGTCGACGATGGCGGCGGCATAGCAGCGGCCCAGTTCAGCCAGGGCGGAACCGGTGTTGAACAGGCCGGCATTGAAGAAATACGGGCTGGTACGCCCCGATTTCAGGGTGAATTCACCGAAACGCAGTACCCCGCGATCGATGGCAAAACGGATAAAGTCGCGCTGATACGGCTGCATGAATAGTCCCGGACACCACGGATTTAGCTAAATGGGTTGAGCTCGGGTATCATACACGCACGAGATTTATGGGGCCATTTATGCGGATCATCAGTGTGAACGTTAATGGCATTCAGGCTGCGGCCGAGCGTGGTTTGCTCAGCTGGCTTCAAGCCCAGAATGCCGACGTCATCTGCCTTCAGGATACCCGCGCCTCGGCCTTTGAACTCGATGACCCAGCTTTCCAGCTCGATGGCTATTTCCTTTATGCCTGCGACGCGGAGGTGCCAGCCCAAGGTGGTGTGGCCCTTTATTCGCGCATGCAGCCCAAGGCAGTCATCACCGGCCTGGGCTTCGAGACAGCCGACCGCTACGGGCGTTACCTGCAAGCAGATTTCGACAAAGTCAGTATTGCCAGCCTGCTACTGCCTTCGGGCATGAACGGCGACGAAGACTTGAACCAGAAATTCAAGTTGATGGACGACTTCGCCAAGTACCTGGACAAGCAGCGCCGCAAGCGCCGCGAGTATATCTATTGCGGCTCGTTCTACGTGGCGCAGCAGAAGCTCGACATCAAGAACTGGCGCGACAGCCAGCAGTCGCCTGGCTTCCTGGCGCCGGAGCGTGCGTGGATGGATGCGATCACGGGCGAGATGGGTTACGTCGACGCCCTGCGCGAAGTCAGCCGTGAAGGCGACCAGTACAGCTGGTGGCCGGACAACGAGCAGGCCGAGATGCTCAACCTGGGCTACCGGTTCGACTACCAGATCCTCACCCCGGGTCTACGCCGCTTCGTGCGCAACGCCCGCCTGCCGCGCCAGCCGCGCTTCTCGCAGCATGCGCCGCTGATTGTCGACTATGACTGGACGCTGACTATCTGAAGGCCATTGGGGCTGCTTTGCAGCCCCGTTCGCGGGCACGCCCGCTCCCACAGGTACGGCGCTACCAGTGAAAGCGCCGCGATCCCTGTGGGAGCGGGCGTGCCCGCGAACGGGGCCACAGAAAATCTATGTGATCGGCCGCCAGATCAGCGGGCCCAGCAGCGCGGAGAGGTGGCAGAACATCTGCACCTCTCCGGCTGGTCTCAATCGGCCAGCGCCGCCTGCTGCAGCTCGAAGATTTCGGTCATGCCTTTCTGCGCCAGGGCGAGCATGGCGTTGAAATCTTCCGGCTGGAACGGCGCGCCTTCGGCAGTGCCCTGCACTTCGATGAAGCCGCCCGCGCTGGTCATGACCACGTTCAGGTCGGTTTCGGCAGCGGAATCTTCCAGGTAGTCCAGGTCGAGCACCGCTTCGCCCTGGTACATGCCGACCGAAACGGCAGCGATCATGTGCTTGAGCGGGTTACCGCCCTTGAGGCCACCGCGCTTCTTGATTACTGCCAGGGCGTCGCACAGGGCAACCATGGCACCGGTGATGGACGCGGTACGGGTACCGCCATCGGCCTGGATCACGTCGCAGTCGACGTACAGGGTGATGTCGCCCAGCTTGCTCATGTCCAGTGCAGCACGCAGAGAGCGCCCGATAAGGCGCTGGATTTCCAGAGTGCGGCCACCCTGTTTGCCGCGGCTGGCTTCTCGCTGGTTACGCTCACCGGTGGAACGCGGCAACATGCCGTACTCGGCGGTCAGCCAACCCTGGCCCTGGCCTTTCAGGAAGCGCGGCACACCGTTTTCCACGCTGACCGTGCAGATGACCTTGGTGTCACCGAACTCGACCAGTACCGACCCTTCGGCGTGCTTGGTGTAGTTGCGGGTGATGCGGATCGAGCGGAGCTGATCGGCGGCGCGACCACTTGGACGTTTCATCTGGGATACCTGTACTGGGACTTTGAATCTGGCGAGCATTATAGAGCCGCAAGCCCGGTGAGGACATGCCTATTGTCGCGCGCAGACGGCCCGTCGCCTTTTCCTACCCCGGCCACCACCTACCGGTAACATAGGCCGATTGGGCGCCACGCCCCCACTGCGCTACAATCCTGCGCCGTTCACTTATCCAAGCGAGGTACTCCCCATGGTGCATAGCATGACCGCTTTTGCGCGTGTCGAGCGCGCCGGCAGCCAAGGCACCCTGGTCTGGGAGCTGCGTTCGGTCAACCACCGTTACCTGGAGCCGCACCTGCGCCTGCCCGAGGCCCTGCGCGACCTCGAAGGCGGCGTGCGTGAAGGCCTGCGCCAAGGGCTGTCACGGGGCAAGGTGGAATGCACCTTGCGCCTGAATGAAGACAGCACCGGCAAGCCGCTGAAGGTCGACCGCGAGCGCGCCGCACAACTGGTCGCCGCCGCCGAAGAAGTGGCCGGGCTGATCACGCAGCCAGCCCCGCTCAACCCGCTGGAAGTGCTGTCGTGGCCCGGCGTGCTGGTCGCCGATACCAGTGACCCGCAGGCACTCAACGCCGAAGCCATGGCGCTGTTCGACGAAGCCCTGGCCGAACTCAAGGCCGGGCGCCAGCGCGAAGGCCAGGAACTGGCGCGCCTGATCAACGAGCGCCTGGACAGCATGGCCGGTGAAGTCACGACGCTGCGCGCACTGGTGCCGCAGATGCTCGCGGCGCAGCGGCAGAAAATCCTCGACCGCTTCGGCGACATGCAGGCAGAGCTCGACCCACAGCGCCTCGAGCAGGAAATGGTGCTGCTGGCCCAGAAAAGCGACGTGGCCGAGGAACTCGACCGCCTCAGCACCCACGTTACCGAAGTACGCCGTGTGCTCAAGGGGGGCGGCGCCGCCGGCCGGCGCCTGGACTTCCTGATGCAGGAGCTCAACCGCGAGGCCAACACCCTTGGCTCCAAGGCCTTCGACCCACGCAGCACGCAGGCGGCGGTCAACCTGAAGGTATTGATCGAACAGATGCGTGAACAAGTACAGAACATCGAGTAAGGCCACCCCAACCATGAACCACAACAGCGGCACCCTCTACATCGTCTCGGCCCCTTCCGGCGCCGGCAAGACCAGCCTGGTCAACGCCCTGATCAAGGAAGACCGGCAGATCCGCGTCTCGGTCTCGCACACCACCCGCGCCATGCGCCCGGGCGAGCAGCACGGGGTGAACTACCACTTCGTCGTGCACGAGGAATTCAAGGCGCTGATCGCACAGGGTGACTTCCTGGAGCATGCCGAAGTGTTCGGCAATTTCTACGGCACGTCGCGCAGTGCACTGCAGCAAACCCTGGACGAGGGCTATGACCTGATTCTGGAAATCGACTGGCAAGGCGCCCAGCAGGTTCGCCGGGTGATGCCCGATGCGTTGTCGGTATTCATCCTGCCACCGAGCCAGCAGGCGCTGCGCCAGCGCCTGGACGGGCGCGGGCAGGACAGCGAAGAGATCATCGATGGGCGCATGAAAGAAGCGGTCAGCGAGATGGTGCACTACGACGAGTACGACTACGTGATCATCAATGATGATTTCGACGAGGCGCTGGAGGATTTGAAGGCGGTGTTCCGCGCCAACCGCCTGGTGTTGAGGAAGCAACAGCAACGCAACAGTGGGCTGCTGAAAGAATTGCTCTCCTGAGAGACCGCACGGGGCTGCTTTGCAGCCCAATCGCCGGCAAGCCAGCTCCCACAGGTGCCTCACACTAGCTGAGAACTGTGGAGATCATGTGGGAGCTGGCTTGCCGGCGATTGGGCCGCATCGCGGCCCCTTGCTTTATTCCTGCAAAGGCAGGGTAGCCTGCTGACGCAGGGTAGCCCCCAGGAAATACGCCGGCGCACGCAGGCGTGACAGCATCATCAGCCCGATGCCCAGCACCGAGATGATCGCGGCAATCACGAACACCAGCCCCACCCCGCCCACATGCGAACCGCTGCCGAAGTCCGGCGACGCGCTGTCGATGGCGGTACGCGCGAAGATCACCGACAGAATCACCCCACCCACCAGCGGGCACATGCCACGCATGAAGAAGTGGCGCACGCTGCTGAACAGGCTGCCGCGGAAATACCAGACGCAGGCAAACGCCGTCAGCGAATAGTAGAAACAGATCATCATGCCCAGCGCAGTGATGGTATCGGCCAACACGTTCTCGCTCAGCGTACGCATGGTCACGTAGAACAGGCCCGCCGCCACACCTGCACAAATGGTGGCGTAGCGTGGGGTCTGCGAGCGTGGGCAAACGCTGGCGAACTTCGGCGGTACTGCGCCGTAATAACCCATGGCCAGCAGCGTGCGCGCCGGCGCCACGAAGGTCGATTGCAACGAGGCTGCGGTACTGGCCAGCACGGCAATGGACATCAGGATCGCCAGCGGCCCCATCACCGGGCCGGCCAGGTGGGCAAACACGTTCTCCTGGATGCGCGGGTTGTTGAGCCCCAGGCCGGTTTCGCTAATGCCGGCAAACTGCAGGGTGGCAATGGCAGTGAACAGGTACAGGCCGAGGATCAGCATGACGGTCAGGGTGGCAGCCTTGCCCGGCACCTCTTCACTGCCAACCGACTCTTCGCTGACGGTCAGGCAGGTATCCCAACCCCAGAAGATGAAGATCGACAGCGACAAGCCCGCGGCAAAGGCCGAGAACGACTCCACGCCGAATGGGTTGAACCAGGCCAGGTCGAACGCCATCGGCGGTGGCGCGGTGGTGCCGCCGAACGCGGCGAAAGCGAAGCCGACCAATACCAGCAGTTGCAGGGCCACCAGGCCATACTGCACGGTCATGGTGGTGGCCATGCCCCGGCAGCAGATCCACACCGCCAGGGCGATGAACACACAACAGGTGACGATGTTGATCAACAGGTTGTCGGCCAGCCCCGCCAGCGCGTGCCTGCCGGTGATCTGGCCGAGGAACAGGTAGAAGAAGTCGACCGCCACCCCCGCCAGGTTGGACAGCACGATGGTGGTGGCAACCACCAGCCCCCACCCCCCGATCCAGCCGATCATCGGCCCGAAGGCGCGCGCCGACCAGGTAAAGGAGGTGCCGCTGTCCGGCTCTGCCGAGTTCAGTTCACGGTAGCCCAGGGCTACCAGCAGCATTGGCAGGAAGCCGACGATGAACACGGCTGGCAGGTGTGCCCCTACCTCACGCACGGTAGGGCCCAGTGCGCCGGTGAGGGTATACACCGGGGCGATGGTGGAGATGCCCAGTACCACGCTGGCCAGCAAGCCCAGGCGGCCCTTGGCCAGGCCTTTGCTGCGCTGATTGTTGCCCGCTTCGGCCGCCACGTCGGGTGGGCGGGCGGCTTCTGTGTAATTGCTCATGAGTATTTGCCGTAAATTTTGGAATTGTTCTTACAGGCCTTACGCACAAGGCCCGCTTTCACTCATTGAAAGCTTGCTGTCAGGGGCGCGTCAGCCGTGCGCCGTTCCGTGCTGCATAGGCAACGCAGGCCTCGCGAAACGCCTGAAACAGGCGCAGCGAGACCGGGTTTTCGCTGAACCGCCACTCTGGGTGCCACTGCACGCCAAGGACGAAGCCCGGCGCACCGGGCATGGACACCGCTTCGATGAGGCCGTCCGGGGCCCGCGCTTCGACCCGCAGGCACGAAGCCAGGTGCTCGATGCCCTGGCTGTGCAGCGAGTTGACCTCGAACTGCGCTGCCAGCCCCAGGCGCTCGAACAAGCCGCCAGGCTCGACGAACACCGGGTGCCGAAGGCCGTACTGCACCTCCAGGGGCGCGTCTTCGGGCTCGCGATGGTCCAGGTAGCCAGGCAGCTCCTGCACACGCTGGTGCAGGCTGCCCCCCAGGGCCACGTTCAGTTCCTGATAACCACGGCAAATGCACAACACCGGCACACCGGCGGCGATCGCCGCCTGCAGCAGCGGCAAGGTCAGCCGGTCACGCGCCAGGTCATGCCGGGTGCCCGCGGCACTGGGGGCGCCATTGTAATGATGCGGTTCGATATTTGAAGGCGAGCCCGTAAAAACAATGCCGTGCAGGCAGGCCAGCAACGCTTGCGTGTCGCTGCCACCGTCACGGGCCGGCAGAATCAGCGGCAGGCCGGCAAACGCGGCCGCCTCGACATACTTGTCGCCAACCGTGTGCGACGAGTTCTTCCCCACCTGCTGGCGGCAGGCGCTGACACCGATCAAGGGGACCGCAGTTGCGCTCATGGGCTTACACCGTGTGCAGGTACCAGTTGTACTCGAGGTCGGAAATCGACACTTCGAACTCGGCCAGTTCGCTTTCCTTGCAGGCCACGAAGATATCGATGTAGTCCGGGCTGATGTATTGGTTGAGCACTTCACTGTCGTCCAACGCGCGCAAGGCATCGCGCAGGTTGTTCGGCAGGCTCTGTTCGAGTTGCTCGTAGGAGTTGCCTTCGATCGGCGCCTGGGGTTCGACCTGGTTGGTCAGGCCGTGATGCACGCCGGCCAGGATGGCCGCCAGCATCAGGTACGGGTTGGCGTCGGCGCCGGCCACACGGTGCTCAAGGCGCACGTTGTCGCTGCTGTCGGTGGGCACGCGGACGGCTACCGTACGGTTGTCCAGGCCCCAGCTCGGCGCATTGGGCACGTAGAACTGGGCGCCGAAGCGGCGGTAGGAGTTGATGTTCGGGCACAGGAAGGCCATCGATGCCGGCATCGTCTCCAGCACCCCACCAATGGCGTGACGCAGGGTGTCGCTCTGCAGCGGGTCGTCACTGGCGAAGATGTTCTTGCCGGTTTTCTTGTCCAGCAGCGAGATGTGCACGTGCAGGCCGTTGCCTGCCTGGCCCGGGTAGGGCTTGGCCATGAAGGTGGTGTCCATTTCATGGTCGTAGGCCACGTTCTTGATCAGCCGTTTCAGCAAGATCGCGTAGTCGCAGGCTTTCAGCGGGTCGGCAACGTGGTGCAGGTTGACCTCGAACTGCGCCGGGGCACTTTCCTTGACGATGGCGTCCGCCGGCAGCCCCTGCTCCTTGGCGGCTTCGAGCATGTCCTGCAGGCAGTCTGCATATTCGTCGAGGTCGTCGATCAGGTACACCTGGGTCGATTGCGGGCGCTTGCCGGAAATCGGCGAGCGCGGCGGTTGCGGGCGGCCATTGAGGTTGTCCTGGTCGATCAGGTAGAACTCAAGCTCGAAGGCGGCACAGATAGCCAGGCCCAGGTCGTCGAACTTGCTGACCACCTGGCGCAGCACTTCCCGCGGGTCGGCGAAAAACGGCTGGCCATCCAGCTCGTGCATGGTCATCAGCAACTGGGCTGTGGGGCGCTTCTGCCACGGCTCATCCGATAACGTGCCAGGGATCGGGAAGCAGATACGGTCGGCATCGCCGATGTCCAGGCCAAGGCCGGTGCTTTCCACAGTGGAGCCGTTGATGTCCAGGGCGAACAGCGACGCCGGCAGGTTGATGCCCTTTTCGTACACCTTGTGCAGGCTGGCTCGCTCGATGCGCTTGCCGCGTACCACGCCGTTCATGTCGGAGATCAGCAGGTCGACGTACTGCGTGTCCGGGTGGGCCTGGAGGAAGTCTTTCATCTCGCTGGAAGAACTGGCGCACGGGGTGACCGACGTCATGGCTGTACATCCTTTGATTTGCTGCGGCGATGTGGGGGGTACGGCTGGCGCCTCATGGGCGACGATGGTTGCAGCTGTTGTTCTTTTCACTTCCCATCGTGGGGATTGTTGACCCGACCGAGCGCATTGATTCCGGGGGGCGGTTTCACTATAAAATGGCCCTGACGCAACAGACATTGGCAATTCGGCAAGCAGAGCGTGCACCAATGCAATATCAGATCACCCACGCCGACCTCACTCTGGTCCTGGCACTGGAGCGTGGCCGCTCGCTGGCGAAGGCCGCCGAGTTGCTCAAAGTTGACGTATCGACGGTCTTTCGCTCGATACGCCGGCTGGAATCGGCCCTCGGTACTGCGCTGTTCGTGAAAAGCCGCAAAGGCTACCTGCCAACCGATACTGCCCAGGCCCTGGCCGAGCAGGCCGAGCGTGCCGAGCAGGCGCTGGAGGCCGCGCGCATTGCCATGACCAGTGGCGAGCAGGTGGTCAGCGGCACGGTGCGCCTGACCTGTACCGAGGCGGTCATGCACAGCCTGCTGCTGCCGGCGCTGGCCGAGTTCATGCCCAACTACCCGGCGCTGTCGCTGGAAATGGGCACCTCCAACACCTTCGCCAACCTCAGCCGGCGCGACGCCGACATTGCCCTGCGCCTGACCAATACACCGCCGGAGCACCTGGTGGGCCGCAACCTGGGCTCGACGTCCTATGTCATCTGCGGCCAGCCGCAGTGGCGCGAGCGGCTGGCCGAATCGCCTGCCAGCACCCCGTGGATCGCCCCTGACGACTCCATGCAGGACCACCCCACGGTGGTCTGGCGCAACCAGCAGCACCCCGGTTTGAGCCCGCGCTACCAGTGCAGCAGCATGTCGACCATCGCCCAGTTGGTGACCGCCGGGTTGGGCGTGGCGGCGCTGCCGGACTACATGGTGCATGCGCTGCCCGGCGTCGATGCGCTCAGCGGGCCGCTGGCAGGCTGCGACACCCAGCTGTGGCTGCTGACCCGCCCAGACTGCCGGGCACTGCGCTCGGTGCAGACCTTGTTCGAAGAGCTGACCCCGAGGTTGCGCGGCGCGATGCTCTGAGGTTATCGTCAGGCTCATGCGTCGAGGGTGTCTGTTTCGGCCCTTTCGCGGCTGAAACCGCGCCTGCACGGTGCGGTGGCAGGCTTGGGGATGACGCTGCTCGGCAAAACAGCGCTTCCCTATTGGCTGGTGAATTTTTATACTATCGAGTCCGCCTGCCCACTATTGGGCTGCACGCCCACCGCATTTGCTACTGAGGAAGACCATGGCCCGCGTAACTGTTGAAGACTGCCTGGAACACGTGGATAACCGCTTTGAGCTGGTCATGCTCTCGACCAAGCGCGCTCGCCAGCTGGCGACCGGCGGCAAGGAACCACGCGTAGCGTGGGAAAACGACAAGCCTACCGTCGTTGCCCTGCGTGAAATCGCCGAAGGCATCGTCACCAACGAATTCATCGCCGCTGAAGAGATCGTCACCGAGGATCCGGTGTTCGCCGCGTTCGAGGACGAGAACAACGAGGCTGTCTGATTGATGCCAGGTCGACGTCGCACGGCGCAAGGCCCTCTTCCTCGGCAGGAGGTAAACCCATGCCGGGTATAGAAGCCTTGGCCGAACGGCTGTCGACCTATCTTGGCCCTGAACAGGTCAACCTGGTCCGGCGCGCCTATTTCTACGCCGAACAGGCCCACGACGGGCAGCGCCGCCGCAGCGGCGAGCCCTACGTGACCCACCCGCTGGCCGTGGCCAGCATCCTCGCCGACATGCACATGGACCATCAAAGCCTGATGGCGGCCATGCTGCACGATGTGATCGAAGACACCGGTATCGCCAAGGAAGCCCTCAGCCAGCAATTTGGCGAGACCGTGGCCGAGCTGGTTGACGGGGTCAGCAAGCTGACCCAGATGAACTTCGAAACCAAGGCCGAGGCGCAGGCTGAAAACTTTCAGAAAATGGCCATGGCCATGGCGCGCGATATCCGCGTGATCCTGGTCAAGCTGGCTGACCGCCTGCACAACATGCGCACCCTTGAAGTGCTGTCCGGTGAAAAGCGCCGGCGCATCGCCAAGGAAACCCTCGAAATCTACGCCCCCATCGCCAATCGCCTGGGCATGCATACGGTGCGCGTGGAGTTCGAAGACCTCGGCTTCAAGGCCATGCACCCCATGCGCTCGTCGCTGATTCACCGTGCGGTGAAAAGCGCTCGTGGCAACCGCAAGGAAATCGTCGCCAAGATCGAGCACTCGCTGGCGAACTGCCTGGCTGCAGATGGCATCGAAGGCGAAATCAGCGGCCGGCAGAAGCACCTCTATGGCATCTACAAGAAGATGCGCGGCAAGCGCCGCGCCTTCAACGAGATCATGGACGTGTACGCCTTCCGCGTCATCGTTGACAAAGTCGATACCTGCTACCGTGTGCTCGGCGCCGTGCATAACCTCTACAAGCCGCTGCCCGGCCGCTTCAAGGACTACATCGCGATCCCCAAGGCCAACGGTTACCAGTCGTTGCACACCACGCTGTTCGGTATGCATGGCGTGCCCATCGAAATCCAGATCCGCACCCGCGAGATGGAAGAGATGGCCAACAACGGCATCGCGGCGCATTGGCTGTACAAGTCCAACGACGACGAGCAACCCAAGGGCAGCCACGCCCGTGCCCGCCAGTGGGTCAAAGGCATCCTCGAGCTGCAGCAGCGTGCTGGCAACTCGCTGGAGTTCATCGAAAGCGTGAAGATCGACCTGTTCCCGGACGAGGTCTACGTGTTCACGCCCAAGGGCCGCATCATGGAGCTGCCCAAAGGCTCGACGGCCGTCGACTTCGCTTACGCGGTACACACCGACGTCGGCAACAGTTGCATCGCCTGCCGTATCAATCGCCGCCTGGCGCCGTTGTCCGAACCGCTGCAGAGCGGGTCCACGGTGGAAATCGTCAGCGCCCCGGGCGCCCGGCCAAACCCGGCCTGGCTCAACTTCGTGGTTACCGGCAAGGCGCGCACGCACATCCGCCACGCGCTCAAGCAGCAGCGCCGGTCCGAATCCATCAGCCTGGGCGAACGCCTGCTGAACAAGGTGCTGACCGGCTTCGACAGCAGCCTGGAGAAGATCCCTCAGGAACGTATCCAGGCGATCCTGGCGGAGTACCGCCTGGAACTGATCGAAGACCTGCTCGAAGATATCGGCCTGGGCAACCGCATGGCGTATGTGGTTGCGCGCCGCCTGCTGTCAGCCGAAGGCGAACAGTTGCCAGCACCGGAAGGGCCGCTGGCGATCCGCGGTACCGAGGGGCTGGTACTGAGTTATGCCAAGTGCTGTACACCCATCCCGGGCGACCCGATCGTCGGCCACCTGTCGGCAGGCAAGGGCATGGTCGTGCACCTGGAGAACTGCCGCAACATCAGTGAAATCCGCCACAACCCGGAAAAATGCGTGCAGCTTTCCTGGGCCAAGGACATCACCGGCGAGTTCAATGTCGAACTGCGGGTCGAACTGGAGCACCAGCGCGGCCTGATTGCCCTGCTTGCCAGCAGCGTCAACGCGGCCGACGGCAATATCGAGAAAATCAGCATGGACGAGCGCGACGGCCGTATCAGCGTGGTCCAACTGGTGGTCAGCGTACACGATCGCGTGCACCTGGCCCGTGTGATCAAGAAGCTGCGTACCTTGACCGGTGTGGTCCGCATCACCCGCATGCGTACGTAGTCCGCCAACCGCAAGGAGTCATCATGAGCAAGACCGTCATCAACAGCGACAAGGCACCCGCCGCTATCGGTACCTACTCGCAGGCGATCAAGGCCGGCAATACCGTGTACATGTCCGGCCAGATCCCGCTGGACCCGAAGACCATGGAGCTGGTCGAAGGCTTCGAAGCCCAGACCGTGCAGGTATTCGAGAACCTCAAGGCCGTGGCTGAGGCTGCTGGCGGTTCGTTCAAGGACATCGTCAAGCTGAACATCTTCCTGACTGACCTGAGCCACTTCGCCAAGGTCAACGAGGTGATGGGCCGTTACTTCGAACAGCCTTACCCAGCGCGCGCCGCGATTGGCGTTGCTGCGCTGCCAAAAGGCGCCCAGGTCGAAATGGACGCCATCCTGGTCATCGAATGATGCCTTGGGCGACGGGCACCCTGCCCGTCGCTCCCTCTCCTGCGCAAGGTTTCCCGACATGCGTCACGCACTGCCCCTCGCGCTGGCAGCCCTGCTCCTGAGCGGCTGCGCCAGCCACAAACCCGAAGATTTCAACGGCACCTGGATCAACCAGGCTGCGATCAAGGCCGCGGTAAAGGGCGACAGCCTGCGCCAGGCCCTCAATGAAAATGGTCCGGTATTCGAGTGGAAGCTCGACGTCGCCAACCAACAGGCCAGCTACAGCAATGGCTTCGAAGCGGCGGACGGCCAGCTGGTCACGCTCGACAAGCAATTGCAGGCCAACTTTGACGGTGGCCAGACCGAGCAGCTTGCGCTGGACGGTGACGAACTGCTGACCACAGACCAGAGCGGCGCAAAGCAGGCTTTTGTCCGCGTACAACCCTCTGCCACCGCCAACGCCCCGCTGGGCAGCAGCTTCGAAAAAGCCCTGTACCAAGCGTATCTGGGCGGTGAATGGACCATTCTCGAAGGCCAGGGCCAAGGCGGAAAAGCGCGCTTCAGCGATACCGGCAACGTCACTGGCCTGCCTGGGCCAGACCGTTTCGCCCTGTGCCTGGCCGGCGACTGCGCCACCATGGGCGGCAGCAACGACAGCCTGTGGCTGGAGCGCAACCAACGGGGTGCGCCTTTCATCATCAAGCGTGAGGGCGACAAGCTGGAGATCTTCCAGGCGGTGAACCGTGCCCAGGCTGATGACATGCCCCAACTGGCAGCGGGCAAGCGCCAATGGTTGCTGAAAAAAAACTGAAGCCTGCAGCAGCGGCCTTGTTTCGCGACAGGGCCGCAACACGGCACCAGGGCATCAGCGTCGCCGCGTGGATTGCCAGGGCTGCGTTGCAGCCCAATTGCAACACCAGGCCGCGCCTACAGAAGTCGCGTCAAGGGTGTGGTCAGGCTTTCGCCGCCAGGATGGCTGCGTAGCCTTCCTTGTAACTCGGATACACCGGCGCCCAGCCCAACGCCTTCACCCGTGCGTTGCTGCAGCGCTTGCTACCGGTACGCCGCACGCGCTGTTCATCTGACCACTCGGTGACCCCCAGGTAGGCCCGCAACCAGGCCACCACATCGGCCAGCGGTGCCGGATCATCGTCAACCCCGATGTAACAGTCGTCCAACGCCTTGCCATCAGCATCTTCCTGCAGCAGAAACGCCAGCAAGCTGGCAGCATCTTCGGCATGAATACGGTTGCCGTACAGCGGCGGCTGCTCAGCCACCCGATAGCCTTGGCGTACCTGGCTCAGCAGCCACTCGCGGCCGGGGCCGTAGATGCCAGTGAGGCGCACCACACTCGCCGGTATGCCGCTGCCAAGGGCCAAGCGCTCCGCTTCCAGCATCACCCGCCCCGAATACCCCTCGGGCTCGGTCGCCGACCCTTCCTCAACCCACTCGCCGTCCTTCTGCGCATACACGCTACTGCTTGACACGAACAGCAGACGGCGCGGCCGTTGGCCGCGCTCGGCCAGCCAGGCCAGCACATGGCGTAAACCGTCGACATACGCCGCCCGGTAACCCGCCTCGTCATGCTGGCTGGCCGCCACGCAGTACACCAGGTAGTCCAGCGTACCCCGTGGCCATGCGGCTGGCAGCGAGGGCTCGGCCAAGTCCGCAGCCACCGGGTGAACCCCCGCAGGCAATTGCCCCACCGAACGGCGCAGGCCACTGACCTGCCAGCCACGTGCCAGCATCTGCCGGGCCAAGCGCCCGCCTACATCACCACAACCCACCACCATCACGGAAAGGTCTGACATCACAAAACTCCCTGGACCAACTGATCAGCCCAACCACGCTACACGATGGATGGCTAGACCATAGGCGAAAAAAGCTACAATATTACTTTTGTTAACAAGAATTACTTGCAATAATGGCGGCCAAGTTGTTCTCGGCCCGCCTCGAGGCCTTGGAGAACGTTCGTCTTTTCTCTTCATCAGGTCCGGCCAGCATGACACGTACTAAACCCTCCGCTTCGCCAACCCAGTCGCGCGCCTGGCGCGCCATCGCCGCGCTGACGCTCAGCCTGGTGCTGGCCCCGGCAGCCATGGCCGATGAGCCAACCGCCAATACCACCACGCCGGCCGCCGCCACTGCAGCTGCTGCCCCGAGCACCGCCCCGGCTGGCGAAGCACCCGCCACCAGCGCCACTGCCGGTGCACCAGCTGCAGCAGACCCAAGCGTCGAAGCCCTGGTTGAAGATACCTCGCTGGGCATGGCCCACGACCTGTCCCCATGGGGCATGTACAAGAACGCCGACATCGTGGTGAAGATCGTCATGATCGGCCTGGCTATCGCCTCCATCATCACTTGGACCATCTGGATCGCCAAAGGCTTCGAGCTGATGGGCGCCAAACGCCGCCTGCGTGGCGAAATCGCCCAGCTGAAGAAGGCCACCACGCTGAAAGATGCCAGCGAAGTCTCCAGCAAGGAAGGCACGCTGGCCCATACCTTGGTGCACGACGCCCTTGAAGAGATGCGCCTTTCGGCCAATGCCCGCGAGAAAGAGGGTATCAAGGAACGCGTCAGCTTCCGCCTGGAGCGCCTGGTGCATGCCAGCGGCCGTAACATGAGCAGCGGCACCGGCGTACTCGCCACCATTGGTTCCACCGCCCCGTTCGTCGGCCTGTTCGGCACCGTCTGGGGCATCATGAACAGCTTCATCGGTATCGCCAAGACCCAGACCACCAACCTGGCCGTGGTCGCCCCGGGTATCGCCGAAGCCCTGCTGGCCACCGCCCTGGGCCTGGTCGCGGCAATCCCGGCCGTGGTCATCTACAACGTCTTCGCCCGTTCCATTGCCGGCTACAAGGCTCAGGTGTCCGATGCTTCCGCCCAGGTACTGCTGCTGGTCAGCCGCGATCTGGACCACCAAGGCAGCGAGCGCGCCGCCCCGCACATGGTGAAAGTGGGGTAAGCCATGGGCCTGCATCTCAACGAAGGTGGCGACGACCTCGCCGAAAACCACGAAATCAACGTTACGCCGTTCATCGACGTAATGCTGGTACTGCTGATCATCTTCATGGTTGCCGCCCCCCTGGCCACAGTCGATATCAAGGTCGACCTGCCGGCCTCGACCGCCAAACCGGCGCCGAGGCCCGAGAAGCCGGTGTTCGTCAGCGTGAAGGCAGACCAGAAGCTGTACGTCGGCGACGATCAGGTCCCGGCACCCGACCAGCTTGGCCCGATGCTCGACGCCAAGACCAAGGGTGACAAGGAAACCACCATCTTCTTCCAGGCCGACAAAGGCGTGGATTACGGTGACCTGATGGAAGTGATGAACAACATGCGCTCGGCCGGCTACCTGAAAGTCGGCCTGGTAGGTCTCGAGACGGCAGCCAAGAAATGACAAAACCGCGCTCAAACATGGCGCGCTACGCTGGCAGCCTGGCGATCGTGCTGGGCGTGCACGTGGTCGCCGTGCTGCTGACGCTCAACTGGTCTGTGCCCCAGGCCATCGAGTTGCCGCCAGCAGCCATGATGGTCGAACTGGCACCGCTGCCGGAACCCGCGCCACCGCCGCCCCCGAAAGCGGCGCCGCAGCCACCTGCACCGGTAGAGGAACCACCTCTGCCGAAGCTGGTGGAGGCACCCAAGCCGAAGATCGCCATCCCCAAGCCGCCCAAGCCGAAGGCCAAGCCCCAGCCGCCCAAGCCTGAGAAGAAGCCTGAGCCGCCGAAGGAAGCACCGCCGACCGAGCAGACCGTCGACGCGCCGCCGAGCAATACGCCTCCGCAGAAGTCCGCGGCACCGGCCCCGAGCATCGCGTCCAACAGCAACGCCCTGCCGACCTGGCAGAGTGACCTGCTGCGCCACCTGGCCAAGTACAAACGGTACCCGGAAGACGCGCGCCGCCGTGGCCTGCAAGGCATCAACCGCCTGCGCTTCGTGGTCGACGCCGAGGGCAAGGTGGTGTCGTATTCGATGGCCGGTGGGTCGGGCAGTGCCGCGCTGGACCGCGCGACCATGGAAATGATCCGCCGCGCCGGCAAAGTGCCAAAGCCGCCACCCGAGTTGTTGAACAATGGCACCATCGAAGTCGTGGCGCCCTTCGTCTACTCGCTGGACCGCCGCTAAGACTTTTGTTTCTGTCACAAATCGGCAAGTCTGATAACGTGCGTCTATCGATTGCAGCCGCTATGCTGGGGCCGCAACTTCATGGACGCACGTTATGACCCTCACAGAACTACGCTACATCGTCACACTCGCCCAGGAACAGCACTTCGGCCATGCCGCCGAGCGCTGCCACGTGAGCCAGCCGACCCTGTCGGTCGGTGTGAAGAAGCTTGAGGATGAGCTTGGCGTTCTGATCTTCGAACGCAGCAAAAGCGCGGTCCGCCTGACCCCTGTCGGCGAGAGCATCGTTGCCCAGGCACAAAAGGTACTGGAGCAGGCCCAGGGCATTCGCGAACTGGCCCAGGCTGGCAAGAACCAGCTGACTGCGCCGCTCAAGGTCGGTGCCATCTACACCGTGGGCCCCTACCTGTTCCCGCACCTGATCCCGCAACTGCACCGCGTGGCACCGCAGATGCCGCTGTACATCGAAGAAAACTTCACCCATGTGCTGCGCGAGAAGCTGCGCAATGGCGAGCTGGACGCGGTGATCATCGCCCTGCCGTTCAATGAAGCCGATGTGCTCACCCTGCCCCTCTACGACGAACCGTTCTGCGCGCTGATGCCTGCCGACCACCCATGGACGGCCAAAAAGACCATCGACACCGCCATGCTCAACGACAAGAGCCTGTTGCTGCTGGGTGAAGGTCACTGCTTCCGTGACCAGGTGCTGGAAGCCTGCCCTACCCTGAACAAGGGGGGTGAAGGGTCGCGGCACACCACGGTCGAATCCAGCTCGCTGGAAACCATCCGCCACATGGTAGCGTCCGGCCTTGGCGTGTCCATCCTGCCGCTGTCGGCGGTGCACAGCCACCACTACGCGCCTGGGGTCATCGAAGTCCGCCCGCTGACCGCCCCGGCACCGTTCCGCACCGTGGCCATCGCCTGGCGCGCCAGCTTCCCACGGCCAAAGGCCATCGAGATCCTCGCCGACTCGATCCGCCTGTGCTCGGTAGCCAAGGCCCCTGCAGAACAACCGGCCTGAGTCATGACGGAGCTGTCGAACGTCCCGGTCACCGTGCTCAAGGGTGTTGGCGAGGCCATGGCCGAAAAGCTCGCCAAGGTCGGCCTGGAAAACTTGCAGGACGTGCTGTTCCACCTGCCCCTGCGCTATCAGGACCGCACCCGCGTGGTTCCGATCGGCCAGCTGCGCCCAGGCCAGGACGCGGTGATCGAGGGGGTGGTCAGCGGTGCCGACGTGACCATGGGCAAGCGTCGCAGCCTGGTGGTACGCCTGGGTGACGGCAGTGGCGTGTTGAGCTTGCGCTTCTACCATTTCAGCAACGCGCAAAAGGAAGGGCTCAAGCGCGGCACCCACCTGCGCTGCTACGGCGAAGCTCGCCCGGGTGCTTCCGGGCTGGAGATCTACCACCCGGAGTACCGCGCACTGAACGGTGACGAACCGCCACCGCCGGTCGATCAGACCCTGACCCCGATCTACCCGTCTACCGAGGGCCTCACCCAGCAACGCCTGCGCCAACTGTGCCAACAGAGCCTGAGCCTGCTCGGCCCGCGCAGCCTGCCCGACTGGCTGCCCGACGAACTGGCCCGCGACTACCAGCTGGCGCCGCTGGATGACGCCATCCGCTACCTGCACAACCCGCCCGCCGACGCCGACGTCGAGGAGTTGGCCCTGGGCCACCACTGGGCTCAGCACCGCCTGGCATTCGAAGAGCTGCTCACCCACCAGCTGTCGCAACAGCGCCTGCGCGAGAGCCTGCGCAGCCTGCGTGCGCCAGTGCTGCCCAAGGCCACCCGGCTGCCGGCGCAATACCTGGCCAATCTGGGCTTCCAGCCGACCGGCGCGCAGCAGCGCGTCGCCAACGAAATTGCCTACGACCTCAGCCAGCACGAGCCGATGATGCGCCTGGTGCAAGGCGACGTGGGTGCCGGCAAGACCGTGGTCGCCGCGCTGGCCGCGTTGCAGGCCCTGGAGGCTGGTTATCAGGTGGCATTGATGGCCCCCACCGAGATCCTTGCCGAACAGCACTACATCACCTTCAAGCGCTGGCTGGAGCCTTTGGGTTTGGAGGTGGCCTGGCTGGCCGGCAAACTCAAGGGCAAGGCGCGGGCGGCGTCGCTCGAGCAGATCGCCAATGGCGCCCCGATGGTGGTCGGCACCCACGCCCTGTTCCAGGACGAGGTGAAGTTCAAGCACCTGGCCTTGGCCATCATCGACGAACAGCACCGTTTCGGCGTGCAGCAACGCCTGGCGCTGCGCAAGAAAGGCGTGGCCGGCGAGCTGTGCCCACACCAGCTGATCATGACCGCGACCCCCATTCCGCGCACCTTGGCCATGAGTGCCTACGCCGACCTGGACACCTCGGTGCTCGACGAGCTGCCGCCTGGGCGCACGCCGGTGAACACCGTGCTGGTGGCCGACAGCCGGCGTTTCGAAGTGGTCGAACGGGTACGCGCCGCCTGCGCTGAAGGGCGCCAGGCGTACTGGGTGTGCACGCTGATCGAAGAGTCCGAGGAACTGACCTGCCAAGCAGCCGAAAGCACTTACGAGGAGCTGGGCAGCGCCTTGGGTGAACTGCGAGTCGGGTTGATCCACGGCCGCATGAAACCGGCGGAAAAGGCCGAGATCATGGCCGAGTTCAAGGCCGGCAACCTGCAGTTGCTGGTCGCCACCACCGTCATCGAGGTGGGCGTGGACGTGCCCAATGCCAGCCTGATGATCATCGAAAACCCCGAGCGCCTCGGCCTGGCCCAGCTGCACCAGTTGCGTGGCCGGGTGGGCCGCGGCAGCGCCGTCAGCCATTGCGTGCTGCTGTACCACCCGCCGCTGTCGCAGATCGGCCGCGAGCGTTTGGGCATCATGCGCGAAACCAACGACGGCTTCATCATCGCCGAAAAAGACCTTGCGCTACGCGGCCCGGGCGAAATGCTGGGTACCCGCCAGACCGGCCTGCTGCAATTCAAGGTCGCCGACCTGATGCGCGACGCCGACCTGTTGCCAGCGGTACGCGATGCCGCCCAGGCCCTGATCGCACGCTGGCCGGAGCACGTCAGCCCGCTGCTGGACCGCTGGCTGCGTCATGGCCAGCAATATGGTCAGGTGTGACGCCTGTCCCATAATGGATCCAGATTTGCGCCCAGGGTGGTTATACTTCGCGTTTAAAAGAATCAGTGGATACGGACCATGACTGAAGTTGCCCTGGACACCGCAACCCCACACACGCCTTCCGTCATCAGGCTGCTGCTCGAGAAACTCGGCGTAGCCTACCGCGAGGTGGTCGAACATCCGCACCTGCCCGCAGCCTCGCGGGTACAGGCCGTGCTGCTGGACGACGAGGTGGGCGCCATGATGGTGCTGTTCCCGCAGAGCCAACTGCTGGACCTGAACCGCCTGGCCGAACTGACCGGGCGCAAGCTCACCGCCGTGTCGGTGCCACGCCTCAAGCAAATGCTCGACAAACACCAGCTCAAGGCGCTGCCGGGCATCCCGGCGCTCACCAGCTCACCGTGCCAGTACGAAAAAAGCCTGCTGGACGTCGACCTGGTGTACATCAATTCGGGTGAAGCCGGCCTGTTGCTGGAAATAGAGCGCGCGCACTTCAAGCGCATGTTGCTCAAGGCCAGCGCCAGCAGCTTTGGCCAGGAAGTCGAGGCGATCAGCCCCAACCTCGACCGCCCCAACGACGATACCCGCGAAATCACCAATGCCGTGCAAGCCTTCACTGCCCGGCGTATCCAGAAGCGTCTGGAAGAAACCATCGAAATCCCGCCGCTGGCCGATACTGCGCAGAAAATCATCAAACTGCGGGTAGACCCCAACGCCAGCATCGACGATATCACTGGGGTGGTTGAAACCGACCCGGCCCTGGCCGCCCAGGTGGTCAGCTGGGCGGCATCACCCTACTACGCCTCGCCGGGCAAGATCCGCTCGGTGGAAGACGCCATCGTGCGCGTGCTGGGCTTCGACCTGGTGATCAACCTCGCCCTTGGCCTGGCCCTGGGCAAGACCCTGAGCCTGCCCAAGGACAGCCCTCAGCAGGCCACCCCGTACTGGCAGCAGTCGATCTACACCGCCGCCATCATCGAGGGCCTTACCCGAGCCATGCCGCGGGCAGAGCGCCCTGAAGCAGGCCTGACCTACCTGGCCGGGCTGTTGCACAACTTCGGTTACCTGCTGCTGGCACACGTTTTCCCGCCGCACTTCTCGCTGATTTGTCGCCACCTGGAGGTCAACCCTCACCTGAACCACACCTATGTGGAACAACACCTGCTGGGCATCAGCCGCGAGCAGATTGGTGCCTGGTTGATGAAACTGTGGGACATGCCGGTAGAGCTCTCGGCCGCGCTGCGTTTCCAGCACGACCCGGCCTACGATGGCGAGTTTTCGGCATTCCCCAACCTGGTATGCCTGGCCACACGCCTGCTGCGCTCGCGGGGGATTGGCTCGGGGCCGCTGGAGGAGATTCCTGACGAACTGCTGGAGCGTTTGGGCATTGCCCGGGAAAAAGCCGAGGATGTGGTGAACAAAGTGCTGGAGGCCGAGAGCTTGCTGCGGGAGCTGGCTTCGCAGTTCAACGCACCGCATTGAAGCCCGGGGCCGCTTGGCGGCCCCAAACATTTCAGCCCTGCTTCTTCTTTGGCTTCAGGTACTTCATCAACCCCTGAAACCACATCACCAACGCCGGATTGCCCTTGATCTGGATGTTCTTGTCCTGGATGCCCTGCATGAACGCCAACTGCTTATTGCTTGCCTGCAAGGTGGCAAAGCCATAGGCGGCATCTTTGAAGGCAATGGCAAAGGCTGGCTGTGAGTACGACCCGCTTTTGCTGCTGACCCGCTCGTTGCTGACGATAAAGTGCCGGGCGACCTTGCCGTCCAGGGTCTGCATCTGGAACACCAGGTCCTTGCCTTTGAGCTGCTGCTGGAATGCCGGATTATTGCGGCTGGCCCGGGCCATCAGCAGCCCCATGGCCCAGAGAAGAAAGCGGAACTTCATCGACACGCCTCGATGGAAAAGTGACTAAGTTGCGCAGTTTATCCTCCTAATGACCTTTTTATGCAAGTTCGCAGCAATTACCGGGTGTAAAGCACAACGGGCGCCATCTGGCGCCCGTTCGGGATCAACGCATCCTCAGTGCACAGTTACTTTTTCTTGCTGGCCTTGCTCGGCGCGGCCGGCGTATTGACGCTGTCCCTGAGGTTCTTGCCGGGCTTGAAAGCTACGGTATTGCTGGCTTTGATCTTGACCGGCTGGCCGGTTTGCGGGTTTTTGCCGGTACGCGCGCCGCGGTGACGCTTTTCGAAAGTGCCGAAACCAACCAGGGTCACGGTGTCCTTGTCCAGGGCACCCGTGATGCTGTCGAGAATCGCGTTCAGCACTTGATTAGCCTTTTCTTTGGTCAGGTCAGCTTTTTCAGCGATGACGGCGGCGAGTTCTGGTTTGCGCATAGTAAAGCCTCTTTGACGGAATTCTTGTTGTTATGCCGTGCTGCCTTCAGGAGCAGCGCTCAAGGCACCGCAGGCTCTAACCTGCGGCAGACGGGAGTGAGAATGGCACGTGGTTCGAGGCCGCGCCAGTATCTGAGCGGCCATTGTGCAGGCAACAACAGGACAAACCAGACAGAACGCCGGGCAATTACGCCATAACTGCAGGTAGCTGGCGGTTCAGCGCCAGCTTTTCCATGACCGCAGTCCCGGTCAGGGCGTAACCCAGCAGCCCGCCACCCGCATCGATGCACAGCACCTTCAGGTCATTGCCTTGCCCTTCCACCTGCCAAGTGCCTTCTCGCCCCTGTGGCGGTGGCGAAACCACCAGCGGGCAGGCCGGGGTTTTCACGGTGATCGGCATTGGCCCGTAGGCAACTGCCGTGGGCTTGCCGGCCAGGGTTTGGGCCAGTGCCCGTGCACAACTCATCAGTGGCATCACGTACAACAGGTTGATGCCGTCTACCTCGGCACAATCCCCGAGGGCGAAGATATTGGCGTGGGAGGTTCGCAGCTCACGGTCCACGCTGACGCCACGGTTGACCTGCAACCCGGCCGCGGCAGCCAGGTCGGTACGCGGGCGCAGGCCAATGGCCGAAACGACCAGGTCACAGCCAACCACGCTGCCATCCGACAGGTGCGCCTCCAGGCCGTGGGGCGCCTGCTGCAAGCGGGTCAGAACCGGCCCAAGGTGAAAGCGTACGCCCAGGTCTTGCAACCCACGTTGTACCGCGCCGGCAGCGGCCGGATGCAACAGGGTCGGCATGACCTGCTCGCATGGCGCTACCACGTCTACCTGAAAGCCCCCCAGGCTCATGTCGTTGGCAAACTCGCAGCCGATCAGGCCAGCGCCGAGAATCAGCACGCGTTGCTTGCCGGCGGCGGCAGCACGAAAGCGTGCGTAGTCCTCCAGGTCGTTGATGGGGAACACCAGGTGACTGGCATCGCCCTCAACCGGCACCTGCACGGTCTGCGCACCCCACGCCAGCACCAGGTCGCGGTATGCCACGGCCTCTTCGCCGATCCACAGGCGTTTGTGCCCAGGGTCGATGCCGCTGATGCGGGTATGGGTGCGGATTTCGGCGTTCAGCTGCTCGGCCATGGCACCGGCTTCGGCCATGCACAGGTCAGCGGCGCCCTTGTGCTTGGCATAGCCCATGGAAAGCATGGGCTTGGAGTAGGAACGACCGTCATCGGCGGTGATCAGCAGCAACGGCGTATGCGCATCGAGCTTGCGAAATTCGCGGGCCAGGTTGTAGCCCGCCAGGCCGGTACCGATGATTACCACAGGGGACGTCATGTCGTGCTTGCCTCGCTTAGCCGATGGAGATCATTTCAAAGTCGCTTTTGCCAACACCGCAGTCAGGGCATAGCCAGTCTTCCGGCACGTCCTCCCAACGGGTGCCAGGGGCGATGCCGTCGTCGGGCCAGCCTTCGGCTTCGTCGTAGATCAGGCCACAGACGATACATTGCCACTTTTTCATCAGGTTGTTTTCCTCGGGTCAGGCTGGGGCTTTGTGTTGCTGCTGACGGCCCTATGGCGGGTGAACCCGCTGCAACAGGGACCAACGCGCAATGCTTGGGGGCTTTGTAGCGGCCCTGCCCGCAGTATGCAAGCAGTCGGGGCAATCATGCTAAGCTCGCCGCCTCTCAGGTTGTAACAAGCAGACCGACGTGTCGTACGAATCCCCGCAAGCAGCCGCTGTCGCGTGGCTGCCGTATTCACGGCTGGCGACCGACATCGACCAGCCCACCCTTGACTGGCTGTTCGACGAAGGCTCACTGACCCGCCGCCTGACGCGCCTGGCCCACGATGACTTCTCCGTCACCCCTTTGTTCGAGGGCTGGCAGCCACTGCGCGCCGACGAATGCCAGGCATTGGGCATCGCTGTTGGCGCTGAAGGCTGGGTGCGCGAGGTGTACCTGCGCGGCCATGGCCAGCCGTGGGTGTTCGCCCGCAGCGTGGCCAGCCGCAGTGCCCTGGCGCGCGGCGGGTTGGACCTGGAACGCCTCGGCAGCCGTTCGTTGGGCGAGTTGCTGTTCTGCGACCAGGCGTTCATCCGCCACCCACTCGAAGTGTGCAGTTACCCACAGGCGTGGTTGCCGGCAGATGCCGCCCGGCCAGCGCTATGGGCCCGCCGCTCGCGGTTTGAACGTGACGGGCTGGACCTGCTGGTAGCCGAGGTGTTTCTGCCGGCGCTGTGGCAAGCAGCCCAGGAGGAAAACAGCTGATGTACCTGCAACTGCTCAAGTCGCTGAACCGCCTGCACCCGCGTGCCTGGGACTTTGTCCAGCTCAGCCGCATGGACCGTCCGATCGGTATCTACTTGCTGCTGTGGCCCACGCTGTCGGCGGTATGGATTGCCGGCAACGGCTCGCCGACCCTGGCCAACGTGCTGATCTTCGGCCTTGGCGTGGTACTGATGCGCGCCGCCGGCTGCTGCATCAATGATTTTGCCGACCGCAAGGTGGATGGCCACGTCAAGCGTACCGCCGACCGGCCCCTGGCCAGTGGCCGCGTGCGCCCGCGCGAGGCACTGGCCCTGTTCGCCATGCTTGTCGGGGTCAGTTTCCTGCTGGTGCTGTGCACCAATAGCCGCACCGTGTGGCTGTCATTCGGCGCGGTGGCGTTGGCGTTCTGCTACCCGTTCATGAAGCGCTACACCTACTACCCGCAAGTGGTGCTGGGGGCAGCGTACTCGTGGGGCATTCCGATGGCGTTCACGGCCGCTGGCGGCGAACTGCCGGCCAGTGCCTGGCTGCTGTATATCGCCAACCTGCTGTGGACGGTGGGCTACGACACCTATTACGCCATGGTCGACCGGGACGACGACCTGAAGATCGGCGTGAAATCCACGGCCATCCTGTTCGGTGAGGCCGACCGCAGCATCATCCTGACCTTGCAGTTGTTGTCGTTGGGCTGCCTGTTGCTGGCCGGTAGCCGCTTCGACCTCGGCGGCTGGTTCCATCTGGGGCTGCTGGGGGCGCTGGCGTGCTTTGCCTGGGAGTACTGGTCGACACGCAAGCTGGACCGCGAGTCGTGCTTCAAGGCGTTCCTGCACAATCACTGGGCGGGGTTGCTGGTGTTCGTGGGGGTGGTTCTGGACTACGCGCTGCGCTGACAGCGTGAGCACTCTACCTTGTGGGAACGGGCTTACCCCGCCCCCACAGGCCGATTGAAAGCCCTTACGGCTTGGCGACGTGCCAAACGTCTTTCATGCCGTCACCGGTCATATCGCCAGCCTTCTTGTCCTTGACGAAGGTATACAGCGGCTTGCCGTCGTAGGCCCACTGCATCTTGCCGTCGTCCCGCTTGATCTGCGTCCACTTGCCTTCGGCTTTTTCGCCGCCACTGGTCATCAAAGGCGGCCAGTTCTTGGCGCATTCGCCATTGCACATCGACTTGCCGCCGGTATCTTTGTCGAAGGTGTACAGGGTCATGCCGGCATGATCGACCCACATGCCATCCTTTTCCATTGCAGGTTGTGCCGAGGCCACCCCCGGAAGTGCCAGCGCAGTGAAAAGGGCCATCCAGCTCAGCGTATGTCGTGTCATTGGATTCACCATCGTTTCGGGGGGTAATGGGTTCGGGTTGCCAGAACCGCGGCCCTCTGTAGCCTAGTTCAGTCACGCAATGTCGCCAGAACGGCCAACGCCCTGTCACACAGCTGCAATAATTCCGTTATCTAATGCGGGCCAAGACACTGAATCCAGGAGAGGTTTTGAGCATGGTAGGCAGGAACATTCTGATCGTCGACGACGAAGCGCCGATTCGCGAGATGATCGCCGTTGCCCTGGAAATGGCCGGCTATGACTGCCTGGAAGCGGAAAACTCCCAACAGGCCCACGCGATCATCGTCGACCGCAAGCCGGACCTGATCCTGCTCGACTGGATGCTGCCGGGTACCTCCGGCATCGAGTTGGCCCGCCGCCTGAAGCGCGATGAACTGACCGGCGACATTCCGATCATCATGCTCACTGCCAAAGGTGAAGAGGACAACAAGATCCAGGGCCTGGAAGTGGGTGCCGACGACTACATCACCAAACCGTTCTCACCGCGCGAGCTGGTTGCGCGGCTCAAAGCCGTGCTGCGCCGCACCGGCCCAAGCGACAGCGAGGCACCGATCGAGGTCGGCGGCCTGCTGCTCGATCCGATCAGCCACCGCGTGACCATCGACGGCAAGCCGGCTGAAATGGGCCCCACCGAATACCGCCTGCTGCAGTTCTTCATGACCCACCAGGAACGCGCCTACACCCGTGGCCAACTGTTGGACCAGGTGTGGGGCGGCAACGTCTATGTCGAGGAACGCACGGTCGACGTGCACATCCGCCGCCTGCGCAAAGCGCTGGGTGAGGCCTACGAGAATCTGGTACAAACCGTGCGCGGCACCGGCTACCGCTTCTCGACCAAGAGCTAGCTGCAAGCTGCAAGCTGCAAGCTGCAAGCTGCAAGAAAGAGCATGTAGCATCAGGCTCGAAAAGGACTATCAGCACCACTGATCCGCTTCATCTTGAAGCTTGCAACTTGCAGCTTGCAACTTGCAACTTGCAACTTGCAGCCGGATCCGAAGGACCCATCAATTGAACCAGAACTGGCACGCGACACTGATTCGCCACCTGCTGTTGCTGATCAGCATCTGCCTGATCGGCGGGCTGATCAGCGGCTACTATGGCTGGAGCCTGGCCATTGGCCTGGCACTGTACCTGGCTTGGACCCTCAAGCAACTGCTGCGCCTGCATGACTGGCTCCGCAACCACCAGCCCGACGAGGCGCCGCCCGACGGCTATGGCCTGTGGGGCGAGGTGTTCGACAGCATCTACCACCTGCAGCGCCGGGACCAGCGTGTGCGGGGCCGCCTGCAAGCGGTGATCGACCGCGTGCAGGAGTCCACCGCTGCGCTGCGGGATGCGGTGATCATGCTCGACAGCGACGGCAACCTGGAGTGGTGGAACCGCGCCGCCGAGACCCTGCTGGGCTTCAAAACTCCACAGGACGGCGGCCAGCAAGTCACCAACCTGGTTCGCCACCCGCGCTTCAAGGAGTACTTCGAGGCAGAAAACTACCTCGAACCGCTGGAAATCCCCTCACCGATCAACGACCGCATGCGGCTGCAGTTGCACATCACCCGCTACGGCAACAACGAGCACTTGATGCTGGTGCGCGACGTCACCCGCATTCACCAGCTGGAACAGATGCGCAAAGACTTCGTCGCCAACGTGTCGCACGAATTGCGCACACCGCTGACCGTCATCACCGGCTACCTGGAAACCCTGCTGGACAACGTCGAGGACGTGAACCCGCGCTGGCGCCGGGCCTTGCAGCAGATGAGCCAGCAAGGCTCGCGCATGCAGACGCTGCTCAACGACCTGTTGCTGCTGGCCAAGCTGGAGGCCACCGATTATCCGTCGGACAACCAGCCAGTGCCGGTCGATGCCCTGCTGGCCGCCATCAAGAACGACGCCCAGGCGTTGTCTGGGCCGCGCAACCAGCGCATTACGCTGGAAGCAACCCCCGGCGTGCAGCTCAAGGGCAGCGAGTCGGAGCTGCGCAGCGCCTTTTCCAACCTGGTGTTCAACGCCGTCAAATACACCCAGGATGAAGGCGATATCCGCATCCGCTGGTGGGCCGATGCCCAGGGCGCGCATTTGTCGGTGCAGGACTCTGGCGTGGGCATCGATGCCAAACACCTGCCACGCCTCACCGAGCGCTTCTACCGGGTGGATTCCAGCCGGGCCTCGAATACAGGCGGCACCGGGCTGGGGCTGGCCATCGTCAAGCATGTGCTGATGCGCCACCGCGGCAAGCTGGAAATCAGCAGCGTCCCGGGGCATGGCAGTACCTTCATCTGTCATTTTGCCCCGGCACAATTGGTCAACAGCAAGGTCTGAGCAACGCAGGGCCCTTTGCTTTTGCAGCCCCAGCCGCTACATTGGATCCCCTGTGCCAGCAAGAGCTGGCACTTTTTTTCTCTCCATTTCTAAGACGGACCCCGTAAAAACTCCATCATGGACCCTTCCCCTGGTATCAGCCTCAGTTCGTTATTCGCCGATTTCGGCATGATCATCTTTGCCTTCCTGCTGGTGCTGCTCAACGGCTTCTTCGTTGCTGCAGAGTTCGCCATGGTCAAGCTGCGCGCCACCCGCGTTGAGGCCATTGCCGAAGAGCATGGCTGGCGCGGCAACATTCTGCGTAAAGTGCACAACCAGCTGGACGCTTACCTGTCAGCCTGCCAACTGGGTATCACCCTGGCCTCGCTGGGCCTGGGCTGGGTCGGTGAGCCGGCGTTTGCCCACCTGCTGGAACCACTGCTGGCGTATTTCGGCGTCGATTCACCCGAACTGATCAAAGGCGTGTCGTTCTTCGTCGCCTTCTTCGTCATTTCGTACCTGCACATCGTTGTCGGTGAGCTGGCCCCCAAATCCTGGGCCATCCGCAAACCGGAGCTGCTGTCGCTGTGGACTGCCGTACCGCTGTACCTGTTCTACTGGGCCATGTACCCGGCCATCTACCTGCTCAACGCCAGCGCCAACACCATCCTGCGCATCGCCGGCCAGGGCGAGCCGGGGCCGCACCACGAGCACCATTACAGCCGTGAAGAACTGAAGCTGATCCTGCACTCCAGCCGTGGCCAGGACCCAAGCGACCAGGGCATGCGCGTGCTGGCTTCGGCCGTGGAAATGGGCGAGCTGGAAGTGGTCGACTGGGCCAACTCGCGCGAAGACATGGTCACCATCGACGCCCATGCGCCGCTGAAGCAGATCCTGGCCCTGGTGCGCCGCCACAAGTTCAGCCGCTACCCGGTGTACGACGCCGAGCGCGAGGAATTCACCGGCCTGCTGCACATCAAGGACCTGCTGCTGGAGCTGGCGGAGCTGGAGCACTTGCCCGAAGCCATCGACCTGGACGACCTCGCCCGGCCGCTTGAGCGCGTATCGCGCCACATGCCACTGGCCCAGTTGCTGGAGCAGTTCCGCAAGGGTGGTGCGCACTTTGTGCTGGTCGAAGAAGCCGATGGCAAGGTGATCGGCTACCTCACCATGGAAGACGTGCTGGAAGTGCTGGTCGGCGATATCCAGGACGAGCACCGCAAGACCGAACGCGGCATCCTCGCCTACCAGCCGGGCAAGCTGCTGGTCCGTGGCGACACGCCGCTGTTCAAGGTGGAGCGCCTGCTGGGGGTGGACCTTGACCATATCGAGGCGGAGACCCTGGCTGGCCTGGTCTACGAGACGCTAAAGCGCGTGCCTGAAGAAGAAGAGGTGCTGGAAGTCGAAGGGCTGCGGATCATCATCAAGAAGATGAAAGGGCCGAAGATCGTGCTGGCCAAAGTGCTCAAGCTGGATTGATGGCCATGGGGCTGCCGCGCAGCCCCTCTCGATTTGCGTATACCTGTAGGCGCGGCCTTGTGTAGCGATGGCCTGCCAAGCAGGCCCGACGCTCTCAAGGGTTACCCGCAGTGAAGTCCGGCAAGCCGCTGAGCGGCCTGTCGAACCGGTAAGGGATCGACTCCAGCGCCAAGCCTACGTTGCGCTGTACCACGAAATGCAGGTGTGGCCCGGTGCTGTTGCCGGTATTGCCCGACTTGGCCAGCATCTGCCCCTGGCGCACCCGCTGCCCCTCCTTCACCACCACCGAGTCGCGCATCAGGTGCAGGTACACGCCCATGGTGCCGTCCGAGTGCAGCACCCTGACAAAGTTGCCCGACGGGTTGGGCTCGCGCCCGCTCTGGCCATTCTGCGTTTTCACCACCACCCCTTCGCGCGCCGCGATAATGGTGGTGCCTTCGGGCATGGCGATATCCATGGCATAGCGCCCCTTCGGCCCGAAATGGCTGACACGGCCATTGGGGCCCTGGGTCACGCGGAATGGCCCGCCAAGCCACGCGAACCCGTAGCGGAAGCCCTGCGGCCGCTTGCCCGGGTCACCCATGGCCTGCAGCAGGGTCGAGCGGTAATTCAGCAACAAACCGGGCCGCCCCCTCAGCACGCTGAGCATTTGCGTGGTGCCCGGTGGCAGCAGCCGGCGCACGATACGCGGGGCGTCACCGCCCTGGGCGTTCACCAGGTTGTCCAGGCGCAGCTCGACCTCGACCGGAACATGCAGTTGGTTGCGTGCCGAAAAGCTCACACCGCCGTTGAACACTTTCGCGTTCAGGAACACTTGGCCTTCGAGCGTTTCGACCATGGGCTCAAGCAAATTCAACGGCCTGGCGCCAGGGCCGGGGCGGTCGGAATAGGAAATGACACCGGACTCGTCGGTGCTCTTGTAAAGGGTCACACCCAGGCTCGACGCCGAGGCCATGAACAGTGCACAGAACAGCAGCAGGCGCCCGGGCATGATAGTGGCTTTTTGACAGTTGAGGTCTGTCGAAGCCTAGCAGCAGGTTTAACGGCAAGTGTTGCAGTTGGTCGGATGGCTCAGGCCCCTGGGGTGAAATGCTTCTGCGCGGTGCCACGGGCAATCAGCCGCGACAGGTAATCGAGCTTCTGCGCATCCTGGTCGACGAACTTGAAGGTCAGTTGCAGCCAGTCGCTGTCCGGCTTGGGCTCCAGCGCCGCGACGGCGTGCAGATAGCCGTTCAGGCGGGCGACTTCGGCGCTTTCGCCTTGCTCCAGGTCCAACACTGCACCTTCCAGCACCTGTGGCAGCACATCGCCGCGGCGTACCACCAGCAGCGCCTCTTTCAGGCTCAACGCCTTGATCACGCACGGCTGCATGCCACCGGCCAGGCGCAGTTGCCCTTGGCCCCGACCGGTCGGGGTGGCCGCGGCCGGCGTGGGCGCCTTGGCCGCTGGCCTGGCAGCAGCCGGTGCCAGTGCCGGCGCTGCAACCTTTACCGCCTCCGGCTTGCCGGCAGTCAGCGCACTCAAGGAGTCGTTGGCGAACGCCGGGTTGGCGCGCGCCGGGGCGATGGCCATCAGGCTGTCGAGCTTGCCGATCTTGGTCAGGGCCTTTTTCACCTTGGTCAGCAACTGCTCGTTGGTGAATGGCTTGCCGACAAAATCGGAAACACCGGCCTGGATCGCCTGGATGACGTTTTCCTTGTCGCCACGGCTGGTCACCATGATGAACTGCAGCTGCTTCAACGCAGGCTGCTGCCGGCACCAGGTGAGCAGTTCCAGGCCCGACATCTCGGGCATTTCCCAGTCGCACAGCACCAGGTCGAACGCCTCCTTGCCCAGCATGGCCATGGCCTTGCGACCATTGACGGCATCGTCGATCGTCATGCCCGGGAAGGCACTGCGCAGGCACTTGCGGACCAGGTCGCGGATAAACGGGGCGTCATCCACGACCAGCACATTCACTTTACTCATCGAAACTCCTTCTGAACCCGACTAGCCTACTGCCAAATACTGGCTACTTGCTACCACCTGGTAACGCCGGGCGTTCATCCGATCGTTCGCGGGTGCCTGCCGGCTCTCGGCCGTAAACGAAAACGCCCGGCCAAGGCCGGGCGTCGCTGCTCAGGGGCAACCTTACTTATCGTCAGATTCACCAGGAACATTAGCCTTTTCGCCATCGGTGGGCGCGGTGCCCTGCACTTCTGCAGTCATTCGCTTGAGGCCCATGTGACGCACATCGGTACCGCGGACCAGGTAGATCACCAACTCGGAGATATTGCGTGCATGGTCGCCAATACGTTCCAGCGAGCGCAGCACCCAGATCACGCTCAGTACCCGCGAAATCGAGCGCGGGTCTTCCATCATGTAGGTCACCAGTTCACGCAGGGCGGTCTTGTACTCCCGGTCGATGGTCTTGTCGTACTGAGCCACGGACAGTGCCAGGTCGGCGTCGAAGCGGGCAAAAGCGTCCAGCGCATCGCGGACCATGTTGCGCACCTGGTCACCGATGTGGCGCACTTCCACATAGCCCCGTGGCGACTCGCCTTCTTCACACAGCTGGATGGCCCGGCGGGCGATCTTGGTCGATTCGTCACCAATGCGCTCCAGGTCGATCACCGACTTGGAGATACTGATGATCAGGCGCAAGTCGGAGGCCGCCGGCTGCCGACGGGCGAGGATACGCAGGCATTCCTCGTCGATATTGCGCTCCATCTGGTTGATCTGCTCGTCAACCTCGCGCACTTGCTGGGCCAGGCCCGAATCGGCTTCGATCAGCGCGGTGACCGCGTCGTTGACCTGTTTTTCAACCAGCCCGCCCATGGCCAGCAGGTGGCTGCGCACCTCTTCCAGCTCGGCGTTGAACTGCTGGGAAATGTGGTGGGTAAGGCTTTCTTTGTTGATCATGCTGTCGCTCCGCGAAGTTGCTAGCCGCTAGCTGCAAGCTTCAAGTGGTTCGTGTCGTTCCCTGGCTCCGCGCTAACCGCTTCATCTTGCAGCTTGCAGCTCGAAGCTTGCAGCTGCGCCAAAGGCGCTCTTAGCCGTAGCGACCAGTGATGTAGTCTTCGGTCTGCTTCTTCGCCGGGTTGGTGAACAGGGTATCGGTGTCGCCAAACTCGACCAGCTTGCCCATGTACATGAACGCGGTGTAGTCCGAAACACGGGCAGCCTGCTGCATGTTGTGGGTCACGATGACGATGGTGTACTTGGCTTTGAGTTCGTAGATCAATTCCTCGACCTTGAGGGTCGAGATCGGGTCCAGCGCCGAGCACGGCTCATCCAGCAGCAGCACCTCAGGCTCCACGGCGATGGTGCGGGCGATGACCAGGCGTTGCTGCTGGCCACCAGACAGGCCCAGGGCCGACTCGTGCAGGCGGTCCTTGACCTCGTCCCACAGCGCCGCGGCCTTCAACGCCCACTCGACGGCCTCGTCGAGCACGCGCTTCTTGTTGATGCCCTGAATGCGCAGGCCATAGACCACGTTTTCGTAAATGGTCTTGGGAAACGGGTTGGGCTTCTGGAACACCATGCCCACACGGCGGCGCAGCTCGGCGACATCTTCGCCCTTGCGGTAGATGTTGTTGCCATACAAGTTCACGGCACCCTGCACGCGGCAACCGTCAACCAGGTCGTTCATGCGGTTGAACGTGCGCAACAAGGTCGACTTGCCGCAGCCGGAAGGGCCGATGAACGCCGTCACGCGCTGCTTGGGGATGTTCATGCTGACATCGAACAAGGCCTGCTTGTCGCCGTAGAACAGGCTCAGCCCCGGTACCTCGATGGCCACGGTTTCTTCGGCCAGGCGCAGGCCCTGCTTGCTGCGGCCCAGGGCAGACATGTCGATGCCGTGGGTGTGGGATTCGTTCTGCATGGTTGACTCCGTTTGTAGCTGCAAGCTTCGAGCTGCAAGCTGCAAGTTTGGGCAAAGCGGCAATCTGCTTGGAGCTTGCCGCTTGTGGCTTAAAGCTTCAATCAGCTGTCCAGCGCCTTGTACTTTTCGCGCAGGTGGTTGCGGATCCATACCGCCGACAGGTTCAGGGCCGCGATCACCAGCACCAGCAACAGCGCCGTGGCGTAGACCAGCGGCCGCGCGGCTTCTACGTTGGGGCTCTGGAAGCCGACGTCATAGATGTGGAAGCCCAGGTGCATGATCTTCTGGTCCAGGTGCAGGTACGGGTAGTTACCGTCAACCGGCAACGACGGCGCCAGCTTCACCACACCCACCAGCATCAGCGGCGCCACTTCGCCCGCAGCGCGGGCCACGGCGAGGATCATGCCGGTCATCATCGCCGGGCTGGCCATGGGCAACACAATCCGCCACAGCGTTTCGGCCTTGGTCGCACCCAGCGCCAGCGAGCCTTCACGCACCGTACGCGGGATGCGCGCCAGGCCTTCTTCGGTGGCCACGATCACCACAGGCACTGCCAGCAGCGCCAGGGTCAGCGACGCCCACAGCAAGCCTGGTGTACCCAGGGTTGGCGCGGGCAGCGCTTCGGGGAAGAACAGGCGGTCGATCGAGCCACCCAGCACATACACGAAGAAACCCAAGCCAAATACGCCGTAGACGATCGCCGGCACCCCCGCCAGGTTGTTCACGGCAATGCGGATCAGCCGGGTTACCGGCCCCTGCCTTGCGTATTCACGCAAGTAGACTGCCGCAAGCACGCCGAACGGGGTGACGATCACGGCCATGATCAGGGTCATCATCACGGTACCGAAGATGGCCGGGAAGATGCCGCCCTCGGTGTTGGCTTCACGCGGGTCGTCGCTCAGGAATTCCCAGACCTTGGCAAAGTAGGTGCGCAGCTTGGTAAAAGCAGACATGCCGTTTGGCTGGAGGGCATGCACCACCTTGTTCAGGCTGATTTCCACTTCAAGGCCGTTGCCATCGCGGGCCACCAGGCTGTCACGCGCGAGTGCCTGGTGCAGGCCGCCGAGGCGCGCTTCGATAGCCTGGTAGCGGCTGTTCAGTTCGGCGCGCTCGGCGTCCATGTCCGCCTGGGCGGTAGCGTCCAGCTTGCCGTCCAGCTCCAGCTTGCGGGCGTGAAGCCGCAGCCGCTCCAGGCCATGGTTGATGGCCCCGATGTCTTTCTTCTCCAGTTGCTGCAATTCACCGTTGAGCTGGCTGGCACGCTTGAGCCGCGCTTGCAACTCGCTCCAGGCAGCCGGGCCTTCGGCAACCACCCGGCCCTGTTCCTTGACGCTGACCAGGTAGCCATAGAAGTTGCCCCACTCGCGGCGCTCCAGGGCCATCAGGTCGGCCGGGCGCTGCTCGTCGACCAGCCAATCGCCGACCACCCAGGTGAAATCGCTGCCATAGAGGTCGCGGTTACCCACCTTGATCAGTTCACGGCTCATGAACTCCGGGCCCTGGTCCGGTACCGGCAGGCCGGCACCTTTGAGGCGGGCACGCGGCACGTCCTCCTGCTGCACCACTTCGCCAATCACCACCTGGCCAGCCTGGCCCGGCACCTGGTAGGTGGCCTGCACCAGGTCGGCCGGCCAGAAGTGGCCCAGGCCGCGCACGGCGATGACCGCCAGCAGGCCCACGGTCATGATCACCGCCATGGCCACTGCGCCGCCGCTCATCCAAACACCGGGGGCGCCGCTCTTGAACCAGCCTTTGAGGGAATCCTTTTTCACGGATCGCTACCTTTCTATCAAAGCGACGAGTATTTCTTGCGCAGACGCTGGCGAATCAGCTCGGCCAAGGTGTTCATGACGAAGGTGAACATCAGCAGTACCAGCGCGGCCAGGAACAGCACGCGGTAGTGGCTGCCGCCGACTTCCGATTCGGGCATTTCCACGGCCACGTTGGCGGCCAGGGTGCGCATGCCCTCGAACAGGTTCATTTCCATCACCGGCGTATTGCCGGTGGCCATCAGCACGATCATGGTTTCGCCCACTGCGCGGCCCATGCCGATCATCAGCGCCGAGAAGATGCCCGGGCTGGCAGTCAGGATGACCACGCGGGTCAGGGTCTGCCAGGGGGTGGCGCCCAGCGCCAGCGAGCCCAGGGTGAGGCTGCGCGGCACGCTGAACACGGCGTCTTCGGCGATGGAGTAGATGTTGGGGATGACCGCGAAGCCCATGGCGATGCCGACCACCAGGGCATTGCGCTGGTCATAGGTGATGCCCAGATCGTTGGTGATCCACAGGCGCATGTCGCCAGCAAAGAACCAGTTTTCCAGGTGCGGGCTCATGGCCAGGGCGAACCAGCCGATCAGCAGGATTACCGGGATCAGTATCGCCGCTTCCCAGCCGTCAGGTACACGCAGGCGGATCGCCTCTGGCAGGCGGGTCCAGGTGAAGCCCACCAGCAGAATGCCGAACGGCATCAGCAGGAACAGGCTGAAGACCCCCGGCAGGTGACCTTCCAGGTAGGGGGCAAGGAACAGGCCGGCGAAGAAACCGAGGATCACCGTCGGCATCGCCTCCATCAGTTCGATCACCGGCTTGACCTTGCGCCGCATGCCCGGGGCCATGAAGTAAGCGGTATAGATGGCGGCGGCGACCGCCAGCGGGGCTGCCAAGATCATGGCGTAGAACGCGGCCTTGAGGGTACCGAAGGTCAGCGGCGACAGGCTGAGCTTCGGCTCGAAGTCGGTGTTGGAAGCGGTCGACTGCCAGACGTACTTAGGCTCGTCGTAGTTCTCGTACCAGACCTTGCTCCACAACGCGCTGAAGGAAATTTCCGGGTGCGGGTTGCGCAGGCTCAGCGGCAGCAGCTTGCCGCCTTGTTCGATGATGATGCGGTTGGCGCGCGGGGACAGGGCCAGGATGCCCGGGCCTTCGGCGACGGGTTCGACCAGCAGCGTACGGTGCGCCGTACTGTGGAACACTCCAAGCTGGCCGTTCGCGTCCAGCGCGATGAAGCCCTTGCGGCGCTCTTCGGCGTCGATCTGCACGATCGGTGCCTTGCCCAGCTGGAAGGTACGGATCTGCTTGAGGCGCGATTCGCCATCCGGGTCGCGGGCCATGAACCACTGGGCCAGGCCACCCCTGGAGTCACCGACGATCAGCGAAATGCCGCCCACCAGTTGCCCCGTGGCGGTCACTTCGGTGTCGGCACTGTCGGCCAGTTTATAGCGGCCGTTGAGGCTCTTGTCGCGCAGGTTGAACACGTCGGCCGTGGCCCGGCCGTTGATCACGTACAGCCAGTGCTGGCGCGGATCGATGAAAATGTTCTTCACCACCTCGGTCATCTGCGGCAGGACGATGCGGTTCTGCTCCGTGGTGACTTCTTCGGTCAGCATGTTCTCGCTACGGGTCAACTCCAGCACCTGCAGTTGCGCACCGGTGGAGCCGGCCAGCACCAGGGTGTCACCGTTGGCATTGACGCTCACGTGCTCCAACGCACGGCCCTGCTCGTCGAGCACGAATGGCTGCTCGCCGTAGGGGTAGTCGATGCTGGCGGTAATCGCCTTCTGGTTGTCCGGGTAGGTGATCTTGTAGGCGTGGTGGAACACCAGCGCCTGACCGTTGGACAGGCCCAGCACCACCAGCGGGCTGCCCGGCTGGTCGGCCCCGATCGAGGTGACCTGGGTACCGGCTGGTACCGGCAGGTCGATGCGCTTGAGCGCTTGGCCGGTCTTGGCATCGAAGAACAACGCCTGGCCTTTGTCCGAAACCCGCATGCCCACCAGGTTCTGCTCTTCCAGCGCGATCATCAGCGGCTTGCCGGCATCCTGCTGCAGCCAGGTTGGCTGCAGGGCTTGCTTGCGCGTCAGCTCGGCGCCCTGGAACAGCGGCAGCACCACATAGGCCAGGTAGAAGAAGATCAACGTAATGGCGGCCAAAACGGCAAGGCCGCCCACCAGCACATACCAGCGGGTCAGGCGGTCCTTGAGCGCGCGCAAGCGGCGCTTGCGTTGCAACTCGGGCGTATTGAAATCAATGCGCACGGGCTGGGGTTTTTGGGTCATGTTGGAGTTGGCCAGATCATTCATGCGCACACCCTAGCTGTCCCGTGTGACAAAAACATTACAAAATAGTGACGCGCGAAAGCCCGCCGCACAGGTTACCTGGCTTCGGGCCGGGAATTCGTGGACGAGGCCGGGCGGTGGCACCGGCCTCCCCGCAATTAGTTACTGCTTGGCAACACTACCGGCATGGGACAGGCCCAAATCTGCCAAGGTCTTGTCGACGACCTTGGCCGGCAGCGGGATGTAGCCGTCCTTGACCACCACCTGCTGCCCAGCCTGCGACAGCACCAGCTTGACGAACTCGGCTTCCAGCGGCGCCAGTGGCTTGTTCGGCGCCTTGTTAACGTACACGTACAGGAAGCGCGACAGTGGGTAGGTGCCGTTCAGGGCGTTGGCTTCGTTGTCTTCAACGAACGCGCTGCCTTCTTTCTTGGCCAGGGCTACGGTCTTGACGCTGGCGGTCTTGTAGCCGATGCCCGAGTAACCGATGCCGTTGAGCGAAGAGCTGATCGACTGCACGACCGAAGCCGAACCGGGTTGTTCGTTGACATTAGGCTTGAAGTCGCCTTTGCACAGGGCCTCTTCTTTGAAGTAGCCATAGGTGCCGGAAACCGAGTTGCGGCCGAACAGCTGGATCGGCTTGTTGGCCAGGTCGCCGGTCACACCTACATCACCCCAGGTCTTGACCTCGGCCTTGCCCCCACACAAGCGGGTCGAGGAGAAGATGGCATCGACCTGCGCCATGGTCAGGCCCTTGATCGGGTTGTCCTTGTGCACGAACACGGCCAGGGCGTCGACTGCAACGGGAATAGCGGTCGGTTTGTAGCCGTACTTCTGCTCGAAGGCTTGCAGCTCGACGTCCTTCATCTTGCGGCTCATCGGGCCGAGGTTGGCAGTGCCTTCGGTCAGCGCAGGTGGCGCGGTGGAGGAACCCGCCGCCTGGATCTGGATGTTTACGTTCGGATATTCCTTCTTGTAGGCCTCGGCCCACAGCGTCATCAGGTTGGCCAGGGTGTCGGAACCGACGCTGGAGAGGTTGCCCGAAACACCGGTGGTCTTGGTGTACGTCGGGATCGCAGGATCGACAGCGGCCACCGCGTTGGCGGTTGCAACGCCAGCGGCGGCGAACGTGAGGGCCGCCATCAAACGCTTCAGTTTCATGCCTTGCTCCTAGCAGGAATATTGGGGTGCTGGATGGAACGGGCCCCAGTATCGGCAGGCCGCATGAACACGATATGACCTAATTGTGACAAATGGATTAAAGGCCATCATTCGTAGGGCCGCGCCACGCGGCAGCGCAGCTCAGCGTTTGTTGGCGAGCAGATAAACCCCTACGCCCAGCCCGACGGCACACAACCCCGCCACATAGTAGGCCGGCGCCATGGGGCTGACCTTGAGCAGCGCCGTCACCACCATCGGCGTCAGCCCGCCAAAGATCGCGTAGGCCACGTTGTAGGAGAACGACAACCCACTGAAGCGCACCGCCGCCGGGAACGCCTTGACCATCACATAAGGCACCGCGCCGATCACCCCCACGCACAGGCCGGTTACCGCATACAGCGGGAACAGCAACTCGGGCCGGGTTGGCAAGCTGTGGTAGAAGCTCCAGGAGGTTATCAGCAGCAACAGGCTGCCAATCACGAACACTAGGCCCGCGCCAAATCGGTCCGCCAGGCTGCCAGCGCTGATGCAGCCGAAGCTGAGCAGCACGATGGCCAGGCTGTTGGCCTTGAGCGAGTCGGTGGGGCTGATGTGGTAGATGCTCTGCAACAGCGCCGGGGTCATCAGGATGAGCACGACGATGGCCGCCGACAGCATCCAGGTCAGCAGCATCGACAAGATGATCGCGCCACGATGGTCGCGCAGCACCGCACGCAGCGGTAGCTCTTCTGCCAGGGCCTTGCGCTGCTGCATCTCGGCGAATACCGGCGTTTCGTGCAGCCAGCGGCGCAGGTAGACCGAGAACAGGCCGAACACACCACCCAGCAGGAAGGGGATGCGCCAGGCGTAATCCGCGACTTCTGCAGGGCTGTAGACCGTGTTGATCAGCGTGGCGACCAGCGACCCCAGCAGAATGCCCGAAGTCAGGCCGGCCGTGAGGGTGCCGCAGGCGTAACCGGTGTTACGCGCCGGTACGTGCTCGGAAACGAACACCCAGGCGCCCGGCACTTCCCCTCCGATCGCAGCGCCCTGGATAACCCGCATCAGCAGCAGCAGGATCGGTGCCCACAGGCCGATCTGGGCATACGTTGGCAGCAGACCCATGATCAGCGTCGGCAGGGCCATCATGAAAATGCTCAGGGTGAACATCTTCTTGCGCCCGAGCAGGTCGCCAAAGTGGGCCATGATGATGCCGCCCAGCGGCCGCGCCAGGTAACCGGCCGCGAAGATGCCGAAGGTTTGCATCAGGCGCAGCCACTCGGGCATGTCGGCGGGGAAGAACAGCTTGCCGACCACCGTGGCGAAGAACACGAAGATGATGAAGTCGTAGAACTCCAGCGCCCCGCCCAATGCGGACAGTGAGAGGGTCTTGTAGTCACTGCGGGTCAGCGGCCGCGAGGGCTGCTCGATACTGCTCGGCACGGAAGTCATCGCTGGTTGTTCTCTTTGTAGGGCATGCAGGCCGCTGGGCGCGCGGCTTCTGGATTGGGAGACCAGCGAAGATAGCAAATTGCCGAGGCGTGCTGATAGCGCTACCAAAACCCTACAGATATTCACGAATGTACGGTCGTCGCTGGCCGTTATGCTCTATATACTGGCAACTCGTAGGAAAAGGTTGCGCCTAACGTGGGATGTTGTGCGAAAACGCCGGTCTTTATTGTCAGGCGGTTTCGCAGAGTTTCCCTACGGCCGCCCAGTGAAACGAAATCGGCGTAGTATGTTTCAAGCTGAATCGTTTACCCGGCCCTTGCGCCACACCAACGAAAGCGTCACGGGTCAGAGGCCCCATCGCATGATTGAGCTCGAACAAGAAGATCCTATCCCGCAGGGCGACCTGGCCTTGCAGATCACCGCCCTGCCGCGGGAAACCAACGGCTTTGGCGACATCTTCGGCGGCTGGCTGGTCGCCCAGATGGACCTGGCCGGCACTGCCATGGCCAGCCGTGTCGCCGGTGGCCGGGTAGCCACCGTGGCCATCGACCGCATGGCGTTCCTCGTGCCGGTCGCCGTGGGTGCGCAGCTGTCGTTCTATACCCAGACCCTGGAAATCGGCCGTAGCTCGATCCAGATGATGGTCGAAGTGTGGAGCGACGACCCGCTGTCCAGCGAATGGCGCAAGGTCACCGAGGCGGTATTCGTCTTCGTCGCCATCGACGGCAGCGGCCGCACGCGCTCGGTGCCTCGTCGCTGAGCCTTGCCGGCGGTAAACTCATTGCAGGTGCCCGGGTCCAAGGCCCACTGGCAATCAATGAGACAAGTGCAATGGCAACCTTCCAGGTCGTAACCGAGCAACATGGCGAACTGAACTGCTGGCGTATCAGCAGCGACCACGCCGAACTCCTGATCGCCCAACAGGGCGCACAGATCCTCAGCTACCAGCGGGTGGGCGAGCCGCCACTGCTGTGGCTGAGCGACCAGGCCATCTTCGGCAAGGGCAAGTCGGTGCGCGCCGGGGTACCCGTGTGCTGGCCGTGGTTCGGCAACCTGCAGCGTAACCCCCAGGCTGTGCAGGCCATGTACAACGGAGCGCAGGCGCCTGCCCACGGCCTTGCGCGCGCCCGAGACTGGCAATTGCTGGGTATCGAGGAAGTCGGCCAGCAACTGCAGATCGAATTCGCGCTGCCAGAAGCGCAGGGTCAACTGCCCGACTGGCCGCATTCAGTCGAACTGAAACTGGTGATAGCGCTTGGCGCGGACCTGAAACTGAACCTCACCAGTCGCAACGTGGGCACTGCACCCGTCACCATCAGCCAAGCCCTGCACAGCTACTTTGCGGTCAGTGACGTGCGCCAGGCCCAGGTCGAAGGGGTAGAGGGGCTGAGTTACATCGAAACCTTGGCTGACTGGCAACAGCGCCAGCAGCAGGGGCCGCTCACGTTCACCGGGGAGACTGACCGGATCTACCTCGGTGCCCCGCAAACGCTGAGCATTGTCGACCCGCACTGGAACCGGCGGATAACCCTGACCAGCAGCGGCTCGCGTTCGGCGGTTATCTGGAACCCCTGGACCGAACGGGCCAGGGAGCTGTCGGACATGGCCGATGAGGGTTGGCAACGGATGCTATGCATCGAGACGGCGAATGTGTGGGATGACCTGGTGGAGTTGAAGCCTGGGGCCAGTCATTCGCTGGGCGTGGTGCTGGCTAGCGAAGCGCTTTGAGTACCAGGGACCGCTGCGCGGTCCTTTCGCGACACAAGGCCGCTTGTGTCTTGAGAGGGGATTAGAATCTGCAGTGAGAGCGGTGAATGACAAGCTGAATGCCGCAGGTGCCTAGAGCACGAGCAGGAGCAGAAGCTGTCATTCACCATTCCACTTGTGGGAGCGGGCGTGCCCGCGAACACCGGCGCAGCCGGTGCCAGACACCGCGTCGCCTGCTTCGCGGGCAAGCCCGCTCCCACAATGAAACGCGCAGGCTTTTCAAATTTTGGGCAAGACAGTTGCTGTTACTGGCGATCGCGTGCCGTTGCAGGTGCGGCCTTGTGTGGCGAGGGCTCAGAGGTCGGCGTCTTCCACCACCCTCACCTTTGCGGCATCCAGCGCATAGGCGGCATCGGCCAGATCATTGCTGACCTTCTCCACCTTCAATTTGCCGGTGACCCACAGCGGGGTGTAGATGTCATCGATCTTCAGGCCTTTCGGGTAGCGCACCAGCACCAGCTGATTGGGCGGCGGAGGCGGTACGTGGATGCACGCGCCCGGGTACGGCACCAGGAAGAACAACGTGCTGTTACCCTTGGCATCGCCTTCCAGCGGTACCGGGTAACCGCCCAGGCGGATGTCCTTGCCATTCATGGCTGGCACGGTCTTGGTGGAATACATCACCGCCGGCAGACCCTTGCTCTGCTTGAGGCCGCCCTTGTCGGTGAAGGTACCCATGGCTTCCGGCGAGTTATGGTCGATTTCGGGCATCTGCTCGAGCGCCTTCTGGTCCGACTTGGGCATCAGTTCAAGCCAGTCGGTTTCAGGCAGTTCGGCATGGGCCAGGGTGCTGGCCAACAGCAGGGGCAGGAGAAAAAAGGCACGCATGACAATGCTCGGCAACTCGATGGAATTGCCGAGCATTCTAACCGGTATTCAGCGTTTCTTGATGAACCCGTAGATCACCAGAAGGACAATGGCACCGACCAGCGCGCCGAAGAAGCCCGCCGCCTGCCCAGCCTGGTAAATGCCCAGCGCCTGGCCGCCATAGGTGGCCAACAGCGAACCGGCAATACCCAGCAGGATGGTCATGATCCAGCCCATGCTGTCGTCGCCTGGTTTGATGAAGCGGGCCAGTAGGCCGACGATGAGGCCGATGAAGATGGTTCCAATGATGCCCATGGCAATCCCTCTGCAGTGAAAATGGAACAAGCCAAAGCCTAGACAGCGCTTCGACTTGTTGCCATTTCAGAGGGCAAGCCGCTGGTAGAAGTTCGATCAGTTGCTGATCAGGGCCTCTACCTCGGCAATTTTGCGCTCGAGGGTAGCCATGTCGTGGCAGCGCAGGGTGGCGTGGCCAACCTTGCGGCCGGCCTTGAAAGCCTTGCCGTAGTGGTGCAGGTGGCAGCCATCGATGGCGATCACCTTGTCCACGGCAGGCACTTCACCGATGAAGTTGAGCATCGCACTCTCGCCCACCTTGGCGGTGGAGCCCAGCGGCAGGCCGGCCACCGCGCGCAGGTGGTTCTCGAACTGGCTGCATTCGGCACCTTCGATGGTCCAATGCCCGGAGTTGTGCACGCGCGGGGCGATTTCGTTGGCCTTCAGGCCACCGTCGACTTCGAAGAACTCGAACGCCATCACGCCCACGTACTCCAGCTTTTGCAGTACACGGCCAACATAGTCTTCAGCCAAAGCCTGCAGCGGGTGTGCCTGGCTGGCCACCGACAGGCGCAGGATGCCGCTCTCGTGGGTGTTGTGCACCAGCGGGTAGAAGCGGGTTTCGCCATCACGGGCCCGTACGGCCACCAGCGAGACTTCGCCGGTAAAGGGTACAAAGCCTTCCAGCAGGCAGGGCACGCTGCCCAGTTCGGCGAAGGTATCAACCACGTCTTCAGGCGTGCGCAGCACCTTCTGGCCCTTGCCGTCGTAACCCAGGGTACGGGTTTTCAGCACGGCTGGCAGGCCGATGCTGGCGACTGCGGCGTCCAGGTCGGCTTGCGAGAGGATGTCGGCGAAAGCCGGGGTAGGGATACCCAGGTCGCGGAACATGCTCTTCTCGAACAAGCGGTCACGGGCGATGCGCAGCGCTTCGGCACTGGGGTAGACCGGTACGAACTGCGAGAGGAAGGCCACGGTTTCGGCCGGGACACTCTCGAACTCGAAGGTCACCAGGTCAACTTCGTCAGCCAACTGGCGCAGGTGCTCCTGATCGCCGTAATCGGCCCGCAGGTGCTCGCCCAGAGGCGCAGCGCAAGCATCCGGCGCCGGGTCGAGGAAAGCGAAATTCATGCCCAGCGGGGTACCCGCCAAGGCCAGCATGCGGCCCAGCTGGCCGCCACCGATTACACCGATCTTCATGGGTTGAGCCTCAAGCCTGGCGCGGGTCTGGGTTGTCCAGCACGGTGTCGGTCTGTTCCGTGCGGAATTGCTTCAGCGCAGCGTGGAATTGCGGGTATTTGGCACCCAGGATGCTGGCCGACAACAGCGCCGCATTGACTGCACCGGCACGGCCGATGGCCAGGGTGGCAACCGGTACGCCGGCTGGCATCTGCACGATCGACAGCAGCGAGTCGACGCCCGAGAGCATCGACGACTGCACCGGCACGCCCAGCACCGGCAGGTGGGTCTTGGCGGCGCACATGCCCGGCAGGTGGGCAGCGCCACCAGCACCCGCGATGATCACCTCGATGCCCCGGCCCTCGGCCTCTTCGGCGTACTGGAACAGCAGATCCGGGGTGCGGTGGGCGGACACCACCTTCACTTCGTAGGGAATGCCGAGTTTTTCCAGCATATCGGCGGTGTGGCTAAGGGTGGACCAATCGGACTTGGAGCCCATGATCACGCCAACCAGTGCACTCATCGTCGAGCCTCTCCTGCAAGCGCCTTCTGGCGCGCTATAAAGCAACAAGCCACGCGGGTAGGCCGGCGTGGCTTGTCATACGGATTCTAATCGGCCCGGTGGCCGAAGGCGCGGGATTGTAGCGTACTTGCAGGCGGGCCGCCCACCCCTGCAAGCACATGACAGATAAAAGGGCAAGCTGTCTCGCGGGACAACTTTTTCCGGCTGCGATGCGTAACGACAGTTGCAAGAGGATTGAACACCCCTGTTCAAACTTCTTGGAGAAAAAGATGGCCAGACCATTTTTCACCTCACTGCTGTTTTGCATGACGATGGCCCTTCAGGCCTCCCCCACATGGGCTGCGAGAACCTTGGTGGTTACTATCTATCCGCACGATGAACTAGCCGATGTGAGCGACAAACAGATCGATAAAGACTACGTGCAGCCGTGGCTGGAAGAAATGCGCAGAATCAGCAATCACTCAATTGAGGTCATCTTCAAGCGTGATGTTGCAGGCATTACCGATATTCCTTATCGCCAGATGCCTCCAGAAGATACCCACAGGGTCTTCAGCGCTGCAGCGCATCCACAGTTCAGGTGGCAGAAATCGATTTTGCTGACGCGCGATAGTTTCGGCCTCAACAGCGAAGGCGCAGAACACCTTGGCCTGGCCAAATTGGGCTATGCCCACGCGATCGCCTCAATGACCAGCTATGGCACCCTGGGGCATGAACTGGGTCACTTGATGAACGCCACTCACGAGGCAGCAGAGTTACGCTACAACCCATGGCCATGCGAGACCTTCGTCTATCCGGACCGCTTCTCGCTTCGGGCCAATTGCTACCGCTACAGCGACCAGAACAGAGCGGCCATCGCCAATCACCTTGATCACGCGCTTCGTAACTGAAGAGGCTCACTCCGGCGCAGGCGTATTTTCCAGCTTGCGCCAAAGTAGCCGCACATTGGCCTTGCGCACTAACGCGCAGCGGTACAGGCGGATTTCCAGTGGTACATGCCACTGGCTGCCTCCGCAGATCGCCAATTCACCACGTTCCAACTCGCCTCGCATCGAAAGCCGGGGCACCCAGGCAATGCCCATGCCTTCCAGCGCCATGCTCTTCAGGCTGTCTGCCATGGCGGTTTCATAAACGGTGGTATAACGCACATTGCGCTGGCGCAAGAGCAGGTTGACCGATCGCCCGAGGAAGGCCCCGGCGGTATAGGCCAGCAGTGGCACGCTACTTTCACCTTCCAGGTCGAACATGGGCCTGCCGTCGGCGCCCACCGCGCATACCGGCACCATTTCGGTATTGCCCATGTGCAGGGACGGGAAAATCTCGGCATCCATCTGCAAGGCGGCGTCTGGGTCGTAGAACGCCAGCATCAGGTCGCAACCGCCCTCGCGCAGTGCATGCACGGCATCCCCCACGTTAGTCGCAACCAGGCGGGTGGCGATGTTCAGGCCGTCATTACGCAGCTGCGCTACCCAACGCGGGAAAAAGCCCGACGCCAACGAGTGCGCTGCAGCCACCTGAATCACCTCCCCCTGGCCACCCTCAAGGTGATGCAAATGGCGGAGAATTTCGCCCAACTGGTCGACAACCGTGCGCGCCGTAACCAGAAACAGCTGCCCGGCCTCGGTCAGCTCTATCGGCGTGCGGGAACGGTTGACCAGTTGCAGGCCCAACGCTGCCTCAAGGCTGCGGATACGCCGGCTGAAGGCCGGTTGGGTGACGAAGCGCCGCTCTGCCGCCTGGGAAAAACTGCGGGTGGCGGCCAGCGCACTGAAATCTTCCAGCCATTTGCTTTCAAGGTTCACGAAGCACATCTCCCGTCGTGCACCAAAATGGAACACGCTCGAATTTCGATTGGCGTCACATGAATCACTATGCCGTTTGTGCATAGGTTAGCGTGCAACAGCATTGGCCGCAAAATCCCCTTAAGGCCTAGGATTGGCGCCATTCCGGCATGTGCCGGGTCAACATCGAGATGATATACATCATGTCCGCTGCTGCATCGTTCCGCGTCGAAAAAGATCTGTTGGGCACCCTGGAAGTACCTGCCGATGCTTACTACGGCATCCAGACCCTGCGCGCTGCCAACAACTTCCACCTCTCCGGTGTTCCGCTGTCGCACTACCCGAAACTGGTAGTGGGCCTGGCGATGGTCAAGCAGGCTGCTGCCGACGCCAACCGTGAGCTGGGGCACCTGAGCGATGCCAAGCATGCTGCCATCAGCGCCGCCTGCGGCCGCCTGATCAAGGGCGACTACCACGAGCAGTTCGTGGTCGACATGATCCAGGGTGGCGCCGGTACGTCCACCAACATGAACGCGAACGAAGTCATCGCCAACATCGCGCTGGAGGCCATGGGCCACCAGAAGGGTGAGTACCAGTACCTGCACCCGAACAACGATGTGAACATGGCGCAGTCGACCAACGACGCCTACCCGACGGCCATTCGCCTGGGCCTGCTGCTGGGTCACGACGCCCTGCTGGCCAGCCTCGAAAGCCTGATCCAGGCATTCGCCGCCAAAGGCAAGGAATTCGACCACGTACTGAAGATGGGCCGCACCCAGCTGCAGGACGCCGTGCCGATGACCCTGGGCCAGGAATTCCGTGCCTTCGCCACCACCATGACCGAAGACCTGCAGCGCCTGCGCTCGCTAGCGCCGGAGCTGCTGACCGAAATCAACTTGGGCGGTACCGCCATCGGCACCGGCATCAACGCCGACCCTGGCTACCAGGCCCTGGCCGTACAACGCCTGGCAATCATCAGCGGCCAGCCGCTGGTACCGGCTGCCGACCTGATCGAAGCCACCTCCGACATGGGTGCCTTCGTGCTGTTCTCCGGCATGCTCAAGCGCACCGCGGTCAAGCTGTCGAAGATCTGCAACGACCTGCGCCTGCTGTCCAGCGGCCCACGCACCGGCATCAACGAAATCAACCTGCCAGCGCGTCAGCCAGGCAGTTCGATCATGCCAGGCAAGGTCAACCCGGTTATCCCGGAAGCCGTCAACCAAGTCGCCTTCGCCATCATGGGCAACGACCTGGCCCTGACCGTTGCTGCCGAAGGTGGCCAGCTGCAGCTGAACGTCATGGAGCCGCTGATCGCCTACAAGATCTTCGACTCGATCCGCCTGCTGCAACGCGCCATGGACATGCTGCGCGAGCACTGCATCGTTGGTATCACCGCCAACGAACAGCGCTGCCGTGAGCTGGTCGAACACTCGATCGGCCTGGTCACCGCCCTGAACCCATACATCGGCTACGAAAACGCCACCCGTATCGCCCGCGTTGCCCTGGAAACCGGCCGCGGCGTGCTGGAACTGGTGCGTGAAGAGAAGCTGCTGGACGAAGCAATGCTCAACGACATCCTGCGTCCGGAAAACATGATCGCGCCACGCCTGGTTCCGCTGAAGGCGTAACCGGCTGCTGCACACTGTCTCACCAGGTTAAGGGACTAGACACCTCTCAACCTTTCCAAGCCCGGGCTTATGCACCGGGCTTTTTTTTGCCTGCTGGCTTGCGCGGGCGCGTGCCCTGCCTACACCGGTAGACGTGGGAGCGGCCTGGCGCCGCAAAGGGGCTGCACTGCGGCCTTTGAATATCGGCACACAACTTGCTCCATAATGTGTTCCAGGCCCACGGGATTACCCAGCATGCTGCACAGCCACCTGACCACCCTCAACGCGGTTTCGCTGATACTCAACGTCTTCCAGGCAGACGGTGCTGAGGCTTCGGCGCTGCTCGCCGGTAGCGGCATTGGCCCGGCAGACCTGGGGCACGCCGACGCGCGCATCACCACACAGCAGGAACTGCAAGTGTGTGCCAACGCCGTGGCCCGGCGCGAAGACATCGGCCTGGAGCTGGGCCAGCGCATGCATGTGTCGTGCTATGGCATGCTCGGTTACGCCCTGCTCTCCAGTGCCACTTTGGGTGACGCCCTGCGCCTGGCGCTGCAGTATCCGGCACTGCTGGGAACAGTCTTCTCGCTGCGCTTGCGCGACGATGGCCAACGCGTCTGGTTCAGCGCCAGCGAGTACCACGACAACCCGGCATTGAGCGCTTTCAATGCCGAGTTCTGCCTGGTTTCGCTGAAAGTCATCTGTGACGACCTGCTTGGCCGCCCATTGCCGCTGCTGGGGGCACGCTTCGAGCACCCTCGGCCTGACTACCATGCACGCTATGCCGGTGCGTTCCAGTGCCCAGTGGCGTTTGCGGCGCAAGACAATGCCTTTGCGTTCGAGCGGCGCTGGCTGGATACGCCGCTGCCGTTGGCTGACCCGATTACCCACAAAGCCATGAGCGAACGCTGCCGGCGCCTGAACCTCGAATTCACGGGTCGCCAGGCCTGGCTGGGGCGGATTCGCCAGTTGCTCACGCAACAACTGGACGCCGCGCCAGGGCTGGACGGGCTGGCACGGCAGATGAACTGCTCGTCGCGCACGCTGCGCCGGCATTTGCAGGCGCTGGGTAGCAGTTACCAGCAGTTGCTGGACGAACTGCGGTTCGAGCGGGCCAAGCAGTTGCTGGCCGATGAGCAGATGCCAATCTACCGCATTGCCGAAACCCTGGGGTTCAGCGAAACGGCCAGTTTCCGGCATGCCTTTCAGCGTTGGAGTGGTGTAGCGCCCAGCCATTTCCGCGGTTGACCTGTGCTGGCTTCTTCGCGGGCTCGCCCGCTCCCACAGGAACTGCACAAGTTCCGAGTACTGTGGGATACCTGTGGGAGCGGGCGAGCCCGCGAAGAAGCCAGCACAGGAAAAACCGGCCATAGAGCTTGGCCACATCGATCCCCTTTTGGCCAGTTGCGTCGTTCTCCGCCACTGGCCCACCGCTGAAAATGGCCCCACGCCAGTCCCCACCGGAGAACAACAATGCTGACGATCTATTCCGATGATCACCGCCTGCACCATGGCCGCTGCGAGCTGATTGACGGCAAGCTGATGCCGTGTTTCGAAATGCCCTCGCGCGCTGACCATGTGCTCGACCAGGTCAAAAAACGCAACCTCGGTGACATCCAGGGCCCTACCGACTTCGGCCGCGCGCCCTTGCTGCGCATCCACAGCGCCGACTACCTGGACTTTTTCGAAGGCGCCTGGGCGCGCTGGGCGGCGCTGGGCCAGGAAGGCGACCTGCTGCCGTTCACCTGGCCTGCACGCACCTTGCGCCAGGTAAAACCCACCGGCCTGCACGGCGAGTTGGGCTATTACAGCTTCGATGCCGGTGCGCCGATCACCGCCGGCACCTGGCAGGCGGCCTACAGTGCCGCCCAGGTTGCCCTCACCGCTCAGGCAGCGATCCAGCAAGGCGCGCACAGCGCCTTTGCCCTGTGCCGCCCACCAGGGCACCACGCCGCCGGCGAAGTGATGGGTGGCTACTGCTACCTGAACAACGCCGCCATCGCCGCCCAGGCATTCCTCGACCAGGGTCGGCGCAAGGTTGCCATCCTCGATGTCGACTACCACCACGGCAATGGCACCCAGGACATCTTCTACCGCCGCAACGATGTGTTCTTCGCTTCGATCCACGGCGACCCGCAGGACGAATTCCCGTTCTTTCTCGGCTATGCCGACGAAACCGGCGAAGGCGCCGGCGAGGGCTGCAATATCAACTATCCGCTGCCCGCCGGCAGCGACTGGTCTGCCTGGAGCGCTGCCCTGGAAGAGGCTTGCCAGCGCATCGCCAGCTATGACGCCGACGTACTGGTGGTCTCCCTGGGTGTGGACACCTTCAAGGATGACCCGATCTCGCAATTCAAGCTGGACAGCCCCGACTACCTGGAAATGGGCAAGCGTATCGGCCAGCTTGGCAAGCCGACCCTGTTCGTGATGGAAGGCGGCTACGCTGTGGAAGAAATTGGTACCAACGCAGTCAATGTGCTGGAAGGTTTCCAGCGCGCCCAGCCAGGAGCCCGGTAATGGTCCGACTCAAGCGTCTGCTCGCCCCGTTCATCGCTGCCACCCTGTTCACCGGTGCCCTGCAGGCGCACGCCGAGCAGCGCACCCTGCGTGTGTATAACTGGTTCGACTACATCACCCCGCAGACCTTGACCGATTTCCAGAAGGACAGCGGCGTCAAACTGATCTACGACATCTTCGACACCAACGAAGCGCTGGAGGCCAAGTTGCTCACCGGCAACTCCGGCTATGACGTGGTGGTGCCGTCCAACGTATTCCTCGCCAAGCAGATCGAGGCCGGGGTGTTCCAGCCGCTGGATCGCAGCAAGCTGTCGAACTGGCAACACCTGGACCCTGCGCTGATGAAGCTGATCGAGGCCAACGACCCAGGCAACAAGTTTGCCGTGCCCTACATGTATGGCACCGTGCTGATCGGCTTCAACCCGGCCAAGGTCAAGGCCGCACTCGGCGACAACGCCCCGGTGGACAGCTGGGACCTGATCTTCAAGGAAGAGAACATCGCCAAGCTCAAGCAGTGCGGGGTAGCGCTGCTCGACTCGCCGTCGGAGATCCTGCCGCTGGCCCTGCAGTACCTCGGCCTGCCACCGAACAGCGACAAGCCGGCCGACTACAAGAAGGCCGAAGCGCTGATGCTGAAGATTCGCCCGTACATCACCTACTTCCACTCCTCGAAGTACATGGCTGACATGGCCAATGGGGATATCTGCGTGGCGGTGGGTTACAGCGGCAGCTTCTCGCAGGCTGCCAACCGCGCCCGCGAAGCGAAAAATGGTGTGACGGTCGACATGCGCCTGCCCAAGGAAGGCGCGCCGATCTGGTTCGACATGCTGGCGATTCCGAAGAATGCCGCCAACCCGGCAGACGCCCATGCATTCATCAACTACCTGCTGCGGCCGGAGGTGATTGCGCCGATCAGCGATTTTGTCGGCTACCCGAACCCCAACAAGGATGCCACCGACAAGGTGAGCCCTGCGATTCGCAACAACCCCAACCTGTACCCGACGGCGGAGGCGATGGCCAAGCTTTACACGCTCAAGCCGTTGCAGCGCGATGCCGAGCGGGCGCGAACCCGGGCCTGGACGCGGATCAAGTCGGGGACCTGACGCAATTTGGGCTGCCTTGCCGCCCTTCGCGGGTGAACCCGCTCCTACAGGATATGCGCCGCACCTGAAACCACCTGGCCATAACTGTGGGGGCGGGTTTACCCGCGAAGAGGCAGGCAGCCTCAACCCTTGCGCCACGCCTTGCGCAATTTCATCAATGCCGCGGCAATCTCACCCTCCGGAACCGCGGCAAACCCCAGCACCAGGCCAGCCCGCTTATCCACAGGCACTTCGCTGTCGGCCAGCCAGAAATTGCTCAATGCTGCCACTTCAACGCCAACCGCCTCTGCCTTGGCCACCAACGCCTGTTCACGCGCAAAGTTATCCACAGACACCTTCACATGCAGCCCAGCAGCCACTTCGGGCATGCTGCCCAGCCCGGCAATATCCACAGGCCAGCCGGCCTTGAGCACATTGCGCCGGCTCAACGCCGCTTTGCGCATGCGGCGAATATGCCGCTGGAAATGCCCACGGGCCATGAACTCGGCCATCACACACTGGCTGCTGACCTCCGAATGCCGTACTGCCAACGCCTTACCCTGGCTGAAGGCCTGTGCCAACTGCGCCGGCAATACCAGGTAACCCAAGCGCAGCGCCGGGAAGGCGATCTTGCCGAAGGTGCCCACGTACAACACACGGCCGGCCCGGTCGAGTGCAGCCAGCGGGGCCAGGGGCGCGCCGCTGTAACGGTACTCGCCATCGTAGTCGTCCTCGATGATCCAACCATCGCTGCGTTCTGCCCAGCCCAGCAACGCCAGGCGCCGGGCCAGGCTCATGGTTACCCCGGTCGGGTACTGATGGGCGGGCGTGACATAGGCCAACCGGCAACCCGGCAACTGGCCCAACCGTGCGCAATCCATACCCTCTTCATCCACCGGCACGCCGGCGACCTCAGCACCCGCCACTGAAAAAGCGTGCGCCGCCGCACGGTAGCCCGGGTTTTCCACAGCCACCCGGTCGCCGGGCTGCAACAGCAACTGTGCACAAAGGCTTATGGCCTGCTGCGCGCCACTGGTGATCACTATTTGCTCAGCGGTACAGGTCAGCCCCCGCGAGCGGCGCAAGTAGGCCGCGATCAGCTCGCGCAGTGCCGGTTCACCCGCCGGGTCGCCATAACCCAGCTGTGCAGGCGCAGCGTTACGCCAGAAACCCGCTTGCAGCCTGGCCCAAACGTCGAAGGGGAACAGATCGAAGGCAGGTATCCCCAAACGAAAAGCCCGCGGCGCGCCCTGTTTGGGGGGCGGCAGATGGTGATTTTTCAGACGCTTCAAAGGCTCGCTCCAGCTGCGCTGGCTGGATAAATCCTCAGTATTTTCCTGGCCAAATGTGGATAAACCTGTTGATAACCCCCGGTATAACCCTGTGGACAGTTGTGTGGATAGTTTCGGCAGCCGGGTTACGTAGGTGCCGTCACCGACTCGGCTTTCGATATAGCCCTCCGCGTACAACTGGTCATACGCGCGCACCACGCTGTTGCGCGACAGCCCCAGCACGGCTGCCAGGTCGCGGGTGGCAGGCAGCCGTGTGCCGCTGCACAGCCGCCCGTCCAGCACCCGCTCGCGTAGCGCCTGGTAAAGCTGCTGGCTCAACCCGCGGCGCCGATCGAGCGAAATCCCGGCCGGGTCGAAAGGCAGGATGAGGGGCTTTTCGTGCATGGCATTGGACCTATGAAAACAGGCAGTAATGGCTCTTACCCAGAACCATTAGCCTGCCTAGGATGGGACCATTCGACAAGGACTCAGGCCATGTACAACAGTAAGCCTCACCAGGAACACGACCTCGCCCGGCTGCAGCGGCACATGCTCGACACGCGTCTGGCCGTGCTGGTCAGCCATGGCGAGCAGGGCCTGCTGGCCACCCACTTGCCGGTGCTGCTCGACCCCGCAGAAGGCGAGTTCGGCACCGTGTACGCCCACTTGGCCAGGGCCAACCGCCAGTGGCAGGACTTGGCGCAGGGGACCGAAGCGCTGCTGGTGTTTCCCGGGGCCGATGCCTATGTCAGCCCCGGTTACTACCCAAGCAAGGCCGATAACCCCAAGGTGGTGCCAACCTGGAATTACCTGGCCGTGCACGCCTATGGGGTACCCGACGTGATCCACGACGCCGAGCCATTGCTGGCGATTGTCAGCCGGCTCACCGACCGCCATGAGCACGGCCGCAGTGAGCCGTGGCAGGTGAGCGATGCGCCCGCCGACTACATCGACGGCATGCTCCGCGCCATTGTTGGCATTCGCCTGCCGATCCAGCGGTTGCAAGGCGCGCGCAAGCTGAGCCAGAACCGCGCTGAGCAGGACATTGCCGGCGTGCGCGAAAGCCTGAGCGCCAGCCCCGATCACCTGGACAATCAACTTGCCGCGCACATGCGCCTTCTGTGAAGGAGTAGCCCAATGCCCAGCGTTACCCTGCGCCCTGTCACCGCTCAAGATCACGCCGCCTGGCATGCCTTGTGGCAGGCCTACCTGCACTTCTACGAAACCGAGCTGGCCGATGACGTCAGCCTCAGTACCTGGCAGCGCCTGCTCGACCCCAACGAGCCGACCCATTCGGCCCTGGCCTGGGTAGATGGCACGGCCGTGGGCATGGTCAACTTCATCTACCACCGCTCCAACTGGAGCATCGAAAATGCCTGCTACCTGCAGGACCTTTACGTGCACAGCGCACAGCGGGGCCTGGGCATCGGCCGCCAGTTGATCGAACATGTCTATGCTGCAGCCAAGGCCGACAACTGCAGCAAGGTGCACTGGCTGACCCACGAAACCAACGCCACCGCCATCAGCCTGTACGAGCAGGTTGCCGAGCGCCCGGGCTTCATCCAATTCCGCAAAGGGTTGTAGGCCACATGACTGACGCACTGCACTGGAAACCCGCCGCATCACCCAAGGCCGAGCCCATCGACGGGCGCTTCATCCGCCTGGAAAAACTCGACCCGGTGCGCCACGGCGACGACCTCTGGGTGGCCCTGCAAGGCCCGGGCGCCGACCCGGTACTGTGGGACTACCTGCCCTACGGCCCGTTTACCGAACGCGCTGCCTTCGACCGCTGGCTGCAAGGTAACGCCGCCGGCAACGACCCGCTGTATTTCACCGTGATCGACCGCGCCAGCGGCAAGGCTCAGGGCATCCTCAGCCTGATGTCGATCGTGCCCGACCATGGCCGCATCGAGATCGGCCACATCGCCTTCGGCGCGCCCATGCAGCGCACACCCAGGAGTACCGAGGCCGTCTACCTGCTGGCCAAGCTGAGCTTCGATCTCGGGAACCGCCGCCTGGAATGGAAGTGCAATAACGCCAATGCCCGCTCCAAGCGTGCAGCGCAGCGGTTCGGGTTCGTCTTCGAAGGGGTGTTCCGCAAGCACCTGGTGGTGAAGGACCACAACCGCGATACGGCGTGGTACTCGATTACCGATGATGAGTGGCCGCAGGTGGCGGCTGGCTTCGAGCGGTGGTTGAGTGCCGAGAACCAGCGCCCGCAAGGGCAGGCACGAACGCTTGAAGCCTGCCGCAGGAACTGACCTGCACCACCGGTCACGGGCTCACGGGCCTATGATCGGTGCAGTGGCTTACCTGATCAGACTCGCGCGCCTGACGACTCCCATCTGCAAGCCAAATGGCTTGAACACGGCGTTCAACGAGTTCAGCGTGGGGTTACCACCGCCCTGCTCGATCTGGATCAGCGTACGCACGGAAATCTTGCACATGCGTGCAAACTGAGTCTGCTGCATCTTCGCCACCTCCACACGCAGCCGCCGCACGGCAGCACCCAGCTCAAGACTGCCGTTGGCGATACCTTCGCGTACTCCGTCGATCAGCAGCCCACGGGCATCGATGGATACCGTCATGCCAACCCCCATTCAACCATCCGGCGCTCAAGCCTGCCCAGCGCAATTGCCGGGTGATTCATCACTGCATCAGGCAGCCCCAGGGCGGACAAGATATCCGGCAATGCCAACAGGTGCCGGGCATCCCGCCGCAGACGCTCAAAAGCTTCGCCCGGGTCGACGAATTCGGCCAGTGCAGTACAGGCAGCCTGCCAGTCGATATCGCCAGCCCGCTCTATCGAGGCTGGCCACTTCGTCGTTCGCGTTATCCCTTCCTGATCCATCACCATCGGTGCAAGGTCGTAGATCGGTGCGAGGCGCACGGTGTCACGGGTACGGATGATCGCAGTGTTACGCCCGTGGTTATCGGCATTACCAAGGATCTTGTTGATCAGGTCGCGCCGCAGATAATCGGCAACCAGGTCAGGCAGCTGCCTCCCCTGCCCGGCCAGTTTCCACAACACGGCAAGCGCCTCAATCGCCTCCAGGTGCCCCATTCGGCTGCCAGGCTCGGTCACGCCACACAGGGAGTACATCGACTCCACGGCAAAGCGTTGCACACCCTGCGCGCAAACCTGCCGGTCGAAGCGTTCCAGCCACAGGCTGGGCTTGGAGCCTTCTTCCAGCGCCATGTATTCAGTGGCCACCGTTTCGATGCCAAGCTGCTGCAACGCCTTGTAGTAGAGATACTCGGCCCGCAGTATCTGCTGATCATCAGCCAGTGCCTGGTTCCTGGCGAACTTGATGAACCAGTGACGCCGGGCACGTTCATCCGCCAGCACCGCGTCGGGATACAACAGGCCATTTTCTGCCTCGGTCATCAACAGCTTTGGCGCCTCCCCACCGCGCCTATCGCGCCACCGATGGCCGCACCTCGCTCATAGGCGTATTCGAGAAACCGTTGATCGCGGGTGATCACATCCTGACGGGCAAACCCGATGGGGTCGGCATAATCCAGTAGCTCAGCCGACTCCTTGATGCGCCGGTTGCCGATTGGCGCCGGAGTGGACCGCCCCAGGAGAAACAGGTCATCCCCCATGCCTTCTGGTTTCTCACGGCCGATATGCCGGAGCAGGAAGCGCTTGGCGGCACCGGCGGGCGCGATGTCGTAAAGGAACGCGGGAGCATGCTGCAGACGATGAGAATTAAAATCCACCGGCAGCCTCGCGCTTGCCGCCTGGCAGAACAGGCTGTCGTATGCCTCCAGATGGGTTTTGACGTACTCGGAGGTATAGCCGAACTCGCAGGGGCTGGAGAGGCCCTTTTCAGGCTCGACAAAGGCGATGGCAACAGCATCATGCCACTGCGCCTGATCATGGAGTTGAAGCGTGAGTCTGTACATGGTTCACCTGCAATTTACCGCATGCGGACAACCGACTCGGTCGATGAATCTGCATCATAGTGCAGATTCCCTGATGTTTCAGTGTAAATTCTGCAATTTAATGCAGATATGGACCAAGATTCACGCTATTCCTGCATTAAAATGCATATTCAACCTCAAAAAAAAAGGGGAGCATCCGCTCCCCAGAGGTAAACCGCTTGTAGATGAGGGCCTGTATCAGCCCTCGATCTCGATCAGGATCTCGCCCGGTGTAACGCGATCGCCCTTGGCCACGTGGATGGCCACGACCTTGCCGGCGATGGCCGCCTGCACTTCGGTCTCCATCTTCATGGCCTCGGTGATCAGCACCGCCTGGCCGGCCTTGACCATGTCACCTTCCTTGACCAGCACATCGACGATGTTGCCGGGCATGGTGGTGCTGACGTGGCCTGGGGCACTGGCCTGCTTGCGCTTGCTGCTGCCGCCGCCGACGAACTCGTTGAGCGGCTCGAACACCACCTCTTCCGGCATGCCATCGATCGACAGGTAGAAGTGGCGTTTGCCTTCGGCCTTCACACCCACACCGGTGATGTCGACGCGGTAGGTTTCACCGTGCACATCGATGACGAACTCGGTCGGTACGCCTTCACCGCTTGGGGCGGCAGCCACACCGGCTTCCGGAATCGGCAGCAGGGCTTCCGGGGTCAGGGTGCCGGCTTCGCGCTCTTCGAGGAATTTGCGCCCGATATCCGGGAACATGGCGAAGGTCAGCACGTCTTCTTCGCACCGGGCCAAGGCACCGATATCGCCACGCAGCTTGGTCATCTCCGGCTTGAGCAGATCGGCCGGGCGCACGTCGATCACCTCTTCGCTGCCGATGGCCTGGCGGCGCAACTGCTCGTTGACCACGCCTGGGGCCTTGCCGTAGCCGCCCTGCAGGTAGAGCTTCACCTCGTTGGTGATGGTCTTGTAACGCTCGCCGGCCAGCACGTTGAAGAACGCCTGGGTACCGACAATCTGCGAGGTCGGGGTGACCAGCGGCGGGAAGCCAAGGTCTTCGCGGACCCGCGGAATCTCGGCCAGCACTTCGTTCATGCGGTTGAGGGCGCCCTGCTCCTTGAGCTGGTTGGCCAGGTTGGAAATCATCCCGCCGGGAACCTGGTTGACCTGCACGCGAGTGTCCACCGCGGTGAATTCGCTTTCGAACTGGTGGTATTTCTTGCGCACCGCGTAGAAGTACAGGCCGATTTCCTGCAACAGTTCCAAGTCCAGGCCGGTGTCGAACTCACTGCCCTTGAGCGCAGCGACCATCGATTCGGTACCTGGGTGGCTGGTGCCCCAGGCGAAGCTGGAAATGGCGGTGTCGATGTGATCGGCGCCGTTTTCCACTGCCTTGAGCTGGCACATGGCAGCCAGGCCAGCCGTGTCGTGGGAGTGGATGAACACCGGCAGCGACTGCTCGGCCTTCAGGGCCTTGACCAGTTCACCGGTGGCGAACGGCGTCAGCAAGCCGGCCATGTCCTTGATCGCGATCGAGTCGCAACCCATGGCCTCCATCTGCTTGGCCTGGTTCACGAAGGCTTCGATGGTGTGCACCGGGCTGACGGTGTAGGCAATGGTGCCCTGGGCGTGCTTGCCAGCGGCCTTGACCGCTTCGATGGCCACGCGCAGGTTACGCACATCGTTCATGGCGTCGAAAATGCGGAATACATCGATGCCGTTGACTGCCGCCTTGGCCACGAAGGCCCTGACCACGTCGTCGCTGTAGTGGCGGTAGCCTAGCAGGTTCTGGCCGCGCAGGAGCATTTGCAGGCGGGTGTTGGGCAGCGCGGCGCGCAGCTTGCGCAGGCGCTCCCACGGGTCTTCCTTGAGGAAGCGTACGCAGGCGTCGAAGGTGGCACCGCCCCACACTTCCAGCGACCAGTAGCCGACCTTGTCGAGCTTTTCGCAGATCGGCAGCATGTCTTCGGTACGCATGCGGGTGGCCAGCAAGGACTGGTGGGCGTCGCGCAGGATCGTGTCGGTTACGTGAATTTTCTTGGACATTGTTATCTCCTCGTAGCGGCAAGCTTGAAGCTACAAGCTGCTAGAAAAAGCTGATCTGCTTCTACTTGCAGCTTGCCGCTCACAGCTTGCTGCTGCATTCATAGGCCTGCGTGGGCGGCGATGGCAGCGGCGATGGCCAGGGCCAGCTCTTCGGGTTTGCGCTTGATCGAGTAGTTGGTCAGTTCAGGGTGGCTTTCGACGAAGCTGGTGTTGAACTGGCCGCTACGGAATTCCGGGTTACGCAAAATTTCCTGGTAGTACGCAGCGGTGGTCTTCACCCCTTGTACACGCATGTCATCCAGGGCCCGCAGGCCGCGGTCCATGGCTTCTTCCCAGGTCAGCGCCCAGACCACCAGTTTCAAGCACATGGAGTCGTAGAACGGTGGAATGGTGTAGCCGGTATAAATCGCCGTGTCGGTGCGCACGCCCGGGCCGCCAGGGGCGTAGTACCGGGTGATCTTGCCGAAGCTGGGCAGGAAGTTGTTCTTCGGGTCTTCGGCGTTGATACGGAACTGCAACGCGTAGCCGCGGTGGTGGATGTCTTCCTGCTTCACCGACAACGGCAAGCCTGAAGCAATGCGGATCTGTTCACGGACGATGTCGATGCCGGTGATTTCCTCGGTGATAGTGTGCTCCACCTGCACCCGGGTGTTCATTTCCATGAAGTACACCTCGCCATCGGCGAGCAGGAACTCCACGGTGCCGGCGTTTTCGTAGTCCACTGCCTTGGCTGCACGCACCGCCAGGTCGCCGATATAGGCGCGCTGCTCAGGGGTGAGCTGTGGGCTTGGGGCGATTTCGATGAGCTTCTGGTTGCGGCGCTGGATCGAGCAGTCGCGCTCGAACAGGTGCACCACATTGCCGAAGCTGTCACCGAGAATCTGCGCCTCGATGTGCTTGGGGTTGACGATGCACTTTTCCAGGAAGACTTCGGCCGAGCCAAATGCCTTGGTTGCTTCGGAAATGACCCGCGGGAAGTTCTGCTCCAGTTCTTCACGGCTGTTGCAACGGCGGATACCACGGCCACCGCCACCCGAAGTGGCCTTGAGCATGACCGGGTAACCGATGCGGTCACCTTCGCTCAGGGCTTCGTGGATATCGGCAACGTTACCTTCGGTGCCCGGGGTTACCGGCACACCGGCGGCGATCATGGTACGGCGTGCTTCGGTCTTGTCGCCCATGCGGCGAATCACGTCGGCGGCCGGGCCAATGAACTTGATCCCGCGTTCGGCGCAAATCTCTGCCAGCTCGGCATTTTCCGACAGGAAGCCATAGCCCGGGTGCAGGGCATCGCAACCGGTTTCCACCGCCAGGTTCACCAGTTTGCGCGGGTTCAGGTACCCGGCCAGCGGCTCGGCACCAATGCTGTGCGCCTCGTCGGCACGCTTGACGTGCAGGGCGTGGCGGTCGGCGTCGGAATAGATCGCTACCGAGCGAATGCCCATCTCGGCGCAAGCACGCACGATCCGAACTGCGATTTCACCTCGGTTGGCGATCAGGATTTTTTTTATCACTGGAGTCTTCCCAAAGCCGTAGGAACAGTCGAGCCGGTTCTACCGGTCGGCGCGTGACCAGACGTTGCTGGCCAGTCGCGTATTCACCCTAGCGCCATGGGTTGATAAACAAAAATCAATATTTGTTAGGGGCTGTATTAGCAAAAGCTTATAGTTGGGTAACAAGGTATTGCCGATGAGCCGACAACTATGCGTAAGTCCTTGATGCGTATGACTTTACGACAATTGCAGATCTTCAACGAAGTGTGTGATTTGCGTTCGTACAGCCGCGCTGCGGAAGAAATGGCGCTCACACAACCCGCCGTTAGTCTACAGATCCGGCAGCTCGAAGAGCTGATAGGCCAGCCACTGTTCGAGTACGTTGGCAAGAAGCTCTACCTGACCGAAGCAGCCGAGGCCCTGCAGCGTGCCAGCCGGGATATCTTCGGCCGGCTGGAGAGCCTGGACATGCAGCTGTCGGACATGCAGGGCTCATTGCAAGGTCAGTTGAAGCTGGCGGTCGAGTCCAGTGCCAAGTACTTCGTTCCGCACTTGTTCGCGGCCTTCAAGCAACGTCACCCGGAGGTCAACCTGACCTTGACGGTGGTCAACCGTGCCCAGGCCATTCGGCGGCTTTCCGACAACCGCGATGACCTGATCATCATGTCCATGGTGCCCCAGGACATGGGCCTGGAGTTTCTGCCCTTCCTCAACAACCCGATCGTGGCCGTGGCGCCGCCACAGCATCCGCTGTGCAAGCTGGAGCAGCTGCGCTTGCAGGATCTGGAACCTCATACCCTGCTGGTCCGCGAGCAAGGCTCAGGGACGCGCAAGGCGTGCGAGGAGTACTTTAAGGACAAGCGTGTGCATTTCACCCAGACCCTGGAAGTGGCGTCGGCCGATGCTCAACGCGAATGCGTGATCGCAGGTCTCGGGGTGGCGTTGCTGACCCGCCACGCGGTGAACCTGGAACTGGCCACCGGCGTGCTGACCGAACTGCCGGTGGAAGAGCTGCCCCTGTACCGCAGCTGGTGCGTGGTGCAGGCCAAGGCCAAGCGCCAGTCGCCGGTGGCCTTGGCGTTTCTGGCGTTCATCCGCGGCGAACGTGCGCTGATCAGCGGGCTTGTTGAGCGCTTTTCGGGGAGGCTGCCGCAGACACCTGCCACACCGTGAGCGCTTGCAGGTCTGGGTAGTCCGCCAGCTCGCGGAGTAATTGACGCTGGTCGCAATAGCTCTCGATCGCCCGCCGGTATTCCATGCGGCGCTGATCCTTTTCCTGCTGCTTGCGAGCCTTGGCGCTGGGTTGGTACGTACCGTCGAAGTCACGAGCCATTGCCTGTCTCCCAGATAGGATGCGGGAGTTTCAGACTGGCCTGGCAGGTTTACGGTTTAGCGGTGAAATGGTGACAAAACAGTGAAATCTGCTTTGCCGGTGCCGGCCGCTCCCACAGGCATTGCGCCAATTGCAAAAGGTGCACAGTACCTGTGGGAGCGGGCAAGCCCGCGAAGGGGCCGGCACAGACTGAATTCAGTCGTCTGTAGCCTTGATCGACTTGGGCGACAGACGCAGGCTACGCAAACTGCGTTTCACGCTTTTCAGGTGGTTGACCAGGCTCGGCCCACGCGCCATGGCCACACCCATGGCCAGTACGTCGATCACCACCAGGTGGGCAATGCGCGAGGTCAACGGGGTATAGATTTCGGTGTCTTCATGCACGTCGATCGCCAGGTTGACCGTCGACAACTCGGCCAGCGGTGTCTGGCTGGGGCACAGGGTAATCAGGTTGGCCCCGCTCTCACGTACCAGGTTGGCGGTGATCAACAGGTCCTTGGAGCGGCCGGACTGGGAGATACACACGGCCACATCGCCCGGCTTCAAGGTCACCGCCGACATGGCCTGCATGTGCGGGTCGGAATACGCCGCCGCGCTCAGCAGCAGGCGAAAGAACTTGTGCTGGGCATCTGCCGCTACAGCCCCCGAGGCACCAAAGCCGTAGAACTCCACACGCTGGGCCTGCGCCATGGCGCTCACCGCCTGCTGCAGCGCCAGCGGGTCGAGGTGCTCGCGCACCTCCATCAGGGTGTGCAGAGTGGTGTCGAAGATTTTCAGGCTGTAGTCGGCGACCGAGTCGTCTTCGTGGATGGCGAACTGGCCGAAGCTGGCCCCGGCGGCCAGGCTCTGCGCCAGCTTCAGCTTGAGGTCCTGAAAGCCCGTGCAACCGATGGCCCTGCAGAAACGCACGATGGTGGGTTCGCTGATACCTACGCTGTGCGCCAGGTCGGCCATGGAGCTGTGCATGACGGCAGCCGGGTCGAGCAGCACGTGGTCGGCCACTTTGAGTTCCGATTTGCGCAGCAGGTGGCGCGATTGGGCGATATGTTGCAACAGATTCACGGGCTGGACTCGGTTATGATCGGCTGGCCGGGTTGTAGCTTTCTTGTAGTTATACTACATGGACGCCAACCCGCCCAGTTAAACGAACGTGGAGAGTGGTGGTTTGACTATTCCTTGCGACATTCTGGTATTCGGCGGCACCGGCGATCTGGCCCTGCACAAACTGCTTCCGGCGCTCTACCACCTGTTCCGCGAGGCCCGCCTCAACCCTGCAGTACGCGTCATCGCACTGGCCCGCCGCAACCTGCCACGCAATGACTACCTGAAGCTCGCCGAGCGCCACTGCCGGGCACAGGTTGCCCGTACCGATTTTGACGAAGAAGTGTGGCAGCGTTTTTCCGCACGCCTCGACTACTTCCCCATGGACGCGTCACAGAGCGCCGATTTCGGCCGCCTGGCGCGCTACCTGGGTGAGCCAGGCGGGCTCACGCGCATCTTCTACCTGGCCACCGCACCCAAGCTGTTCGTCCCCATTGCCAACCACCTGCACACCGCAGGCCTGGCCGACGGCGAAGCACGCATCGTGCTGGAGAAGCCGCTCGGCCACTCGCTGGAGTCGGCCACCGCCATCAACGAAGCGATTGGCGCGGTGTTCGAAGAATTCCAGGTATTTCGTATCGACCACTACCTGGGCAAGGAAACCGTGCAGAACCTGATGGCGCTGCGCTTTGCCAACGCCCTGCTGGAGCCGGTGTGGCGCAACAACCAGGTCGATCACGTGCAGATCAGCGTGTGCGAAACCCTGGGTGTAGAGAACCGGGGCGGCTATTACGACAAGGCTGGCGCGATCCGCGACATGCTGCAAAATCACTTGCTGCAGTTGCTGTGCCTGGTGGCGATGGAGCCACCCGCGCAGTTCGAGGCCGAAGCGGTACGCGATGAAAAAGTGAAGATACTGCGCGCGCTCAAGCCGATCACTGGCCAGGACGTGCAGGACAAGACGGTCCGTGGCCAATACGGCCCGGGGCGCATCGGCGGCCAGGAGGTGCCGGCCTATTACTTCGAAAAAGACGTCGACAATGACAGCGACACCGAAACGTTCATCGCCATCGAGGCACACATCGACAACTGGCGCTGGGCTGGGGTGCCGTTTTACCTGCGCACGGGCAAGCGCATGGCACGGCGCTCGTCGCAAATCGTCATTCAGTTCAAGCCGGTGCCCCATGAGCTGTTCAACGGTGGCCAGGTGAACCAGCTGCTGATCCAGTTGCAACCAGAGGAACGCATCAGCCTGCGCATGATGACCAAAAGCCCTGGCAAGGGCATGCGCCTTGAGCCGGTCGACCTCGACCTGAACCTGGCCCAGGTTTTCAGCCAGACGCGCCGCTGGGAGGCTTACGAACGCCTGTTACTGGATGTGCTGGAGGGCGACTCCACGCTGTTCATGCGCCGTGATGAAGTAGAAGCCGCCTGGGCCTGGATCGACCCCGTGATCAAGGGCTGTGAAGAACACTTCCAGGCCCCACGCCCGTATGCGGCTGGCAGCAACGGGCCAGAGCAGGCTACCAGCCTGCTGGCACGCCATGGCAGGGTCTGGCATAGCTGAAAAGTTTCATGCTGTGGCTGGGCTGGGGCTTGTTGCACGCTCTGGTCGGAAGGCGCATTTCGCCCTTCGTACTAATGGAGCTGCAGACATGATCAACAGCAAGAGCTGGAAAGCCCAACATGACAGGATGCCCCCAGGGGCGCGGGTGCGGGTTGCAGGTACCGTGACCGTCGCCAACCCTGGCGTCGACCCCGTGCTGGTCAAGCGCGACGGGCAACCGGGTACCTTGGCCCTGGACCTGGAATTGAAATCGGAAGGCGGCAGCTTCATCCAGGTGTTGTGTGACAAGGAGGTGCATTTCGAGATGCCAACCGGCACTGAAGCCATCGCCAGCGTGGAAATTTTCCACGAAGGCACGCTGCTTGCCGAGATCGACGAAATCCTGATCACTGCTTGATTTCGCTGATAACCGCCACGTCGGCTTGCACGCCCGGCGCGGCGGCCTTGCGCATGCACCGTTCGGCGCTTGGGCAGGTGAGTATTTATACAGTACCATTTACCCCTTCCCTGCCGCGCCCTAGAATGGCCGGATGCACACAGACGACCTCTCCCTCCTGCTGAACTCCCTCAACGATGCCCAACGCCAGGCCGTAGCGGCCGCGCTCGGGCGTCAACTGGTGCTTGCCGGCGCCGGTTCCGGTAAAACCCGCGTGCTGGTGCACCGTATCGCCTGGCTGATCCAGGTAGAGCAGGCCTCGCCGCACTCGATCCTGTCGGTGACGTTCACCAACAAGGCCGCCGCGGAAATGCGCCAGCGGATCGAGCAATTGCTGGGCATCAACCCAGCTGGCATGTGGGTCGGCACCTTCCACGGCCTGGCCCATCGCCTGCTGCGGGCACACTGGCAGGAAGCGCGGCTGGTGCAGAACTTCCAGATCCTCGACAGCGACGACCAACAGCGCCTCATCAAGCGGGTAATGCGCGAGCTGGGCCTGGATGAACAGAAGTGGCCGGCCCGCCAGGCCCAGTGGTTCATCAACGGCCAGAAGGACGAGGGGCTGCGCCCGCAACATATCCAGGCCGGCGGCGATCTGTTCCTGGCCACCATGCGCGAGGTGTATACCGCCTACGAGCAGGCCTGCGAACGCGCCGGGGTCATCGATTTTTCCGAGCTGCTGTTGCGCGCACTGGACCTGTGGCGTGACCACCCCGGCCTGCTGGAGCATTACCAGCGGCGCTTCCAGCACGTGCTGGTCGACGAGTTCCAGGACACCAACGCCGTGCAGTACGCCTGGCTGCGCCTGTTGGCGCGCGGTGGCGCCAGCCTGATGGCGGTGGGCGATGACGACCAGTCGATCTACGGCTGGCGCGGCGCCAAGATCGAGAACATCCACCAGTACACCGCCGACTTCCCCGACGCCGAAATGATCCGCCTGGAGCAGAACTACCGCTCCACCGGCGGCATCCTCAAGGCTGCCAACGCGCTGATTGCCAACAACAGCGGGCGCTTGGGCAAAGAGCTGTGGACTGACCTGGGTGAAGGCGAACCCCTGACCCTGTACGCGGCCTACAACGAGCACGACGAAGCGCGCTACGTGGTGGAAACCATCGAAGGCCTGATCAAGCAGGGTAACGCGCGCAACGACATTGCCATCCTGTACCGCTCCAACGCCCAGTCGCGGGTGCTGGAAGAAGCCTTGCTGCGCGAACGCGTGCCGTACCGCATCTATGGCGGCCAACGCTTCTTCGAGCGCGCCGAAATCAAGAACGCCATGGCCTACCTGCGCTTGATCGAAGGCCGTGGCAACGATGCCGCACTGGAGCGGGTAATCAACGTCCCCCCACGCGGCATTGGCGAAAAAACCGTCGAAGCCATCCGCGAGCACGCCCGCCACAGCCAGCTTTCCATGTGGGGGGCCATGTGCCAGCTGATCGCCGCCAAGGCGTTGAAAGGCCGCGCCGCCAGTGCATTGGGGGCCTTCATCGAACTGATCGAAGGGCTGGCTGCCAAGGTTGCGGACATGCCGCTGCATACCATGACCCAGACCACCATCGAGCAGTCCGGGCTGATTACCTATCACCAGGAAGAAAAGGGTGAAAAGGGCCAGGCACGGGTAGAAAACCTTGAGGAACTGGTCAGCGCAGCGCGCAACTTCGAATCCACCGAAGAAGATGCCGACCTCTCTCCGCTCTCGGCTTTCCTCGGCCATGCTTCGCTGGAAGCCGGCGACAGCCAGGCGGACGAACATGAGGACAGCATCCAGCTGATGACCTTGCACAGCGCCAAGGGCCTGGAGTTCCCCTACGTATTCCTGGTCGGCATGGAAGAAGGGCTGTTCCCGCACAAGATGAGCCTCGAGGAACCTGGCCGCCTGGAAGAGGAACGCCGCCTGGCCTATGTCGGCATCACCCGTGCGATGCGCCAACTGGTCATGACATATGCCGAGACACGCCGCCTGTATGGCAGCGAAACCTACAACAAGGTGTCGCGCTTCGTTCGCGAAATTCCACCAGGGCTGGTTCAGGAAGTACGCCTTTCCAACAGCGTCAGCCGCCCGTTCGGCGCCCCCAAGACAGCCACCAACAGCCACCTGTTCGACAATGCCAACATCCCGCAAACCGCCTTCAACCTCGGCCAGCGGGTGCAGCACGCGGTGTTTGGCGAAGGCGTGATCCTCAACTTCGAGGGCTCCGGCGCCCAGGCACGGGTGCAGGTGAATTTTGCCGAAGGCAGCAAATGGCTGATGCTGGGGTATGCCAAACTCGAGGCGATCTGACGCCTATGCCAGTACCGTTCCTTGCAGCGGCTGCCTTTTTGGGGGCGCGCTCAAGGGCGGTGGTGCCGGCGTTGTAACATTCAGGCAAAAGCTGGAAACATTATGTCGCTGGTCATGTGCCCGGGAACCTGTGCACCATGACGCGCGTGCAATCCACAACAGGGGATATCCCAATTATGCAACGTTTTCTTAGCATCGCACTGGCGCTTTGCGTCGGCCTGACGCTGAGCCTGGACGCCAACGCCAAGCGTTTCGGCGGCGGCAAGAGCTCGGGCTCCGCGCCTATTCACCAGACCCGCCAGGCCACACCAACCGCGCCAGCCGCCGCGCCGACCGCTCCTGGTCGTGCCGCCCCGGCCGCCAGCGGTGCTTCGCGCTGGTTGGGCCCACTCGCTGGCCTGGCCGCCGGCGGCCTGCTGGCGTCCATGTTCATGGGCGACGGTTTCGAGGGCTTCCAGATCATGGACTTCCTGATCGTGGCGCTCATCGCCTTCCTGGTGTTCCGCTTCATTGCCGCGCGTCGTCGCCAGCAACAACCGCAAATGGCCATGCCAGGCCACGCGCCGATGCAGCGTGAAGCCCACGGCCAGCCTGCCCAGCCGTCGGTGTTCGGTGGTTCGGCCGCGCCTGCCGCCGCCCCGGTGATCAACGCACCTGCCTGGTTCAACGAGCAGAGCTTCCTGGCTGCCGCTCGCAACCACTTCCAGTCGCTGCAGCAGCACTGGGATGCCAACGAGATGGACAAGATCGCCGAGTTCGTCACGCCGCAGATGCTTGAGTTCCTCAAGCGTGAGCGCGCCGAGTTGGGTGATGGCTTCCAGTCCACCTACATCGATAACCTCGAAGTGCAACTGGACGGCGTCGATGACCGCCCAGACCGCACCGACGCCACCCTGACCTTCCGCGGCGTGTCGAAAAACTCGCGCTTCGACCAGGGCGAACTGTTCAGCGAAAGCTGGCACATGGTGCGTGCCCCAGGTGAGAACCAGCCTTGGCTGGTAGCCGGTATCCGTCAAAACAGCTAACCGCTGCGCGCCGTACCAAGAACCCCGGGCTTGCCCCGGGGTTTTTGCTTTTGTCAGAGTGGCCTACTAGGGTATAACGCGCAAAGTTGTCATCTAGGTCAGAGGAAGTGAACCGTGGAAGAAGTGATCGAACAACTCCGTGAAGCCAACGAGCCGGTGCCGGTACCTTTGGAGCTTCCCGATGAGGACCAGCTGGTAGAGATAGAAGAGCAGCTGTTCATCAACATTCCATACGTGTTCAAAGAGTTTTTGCTGACTGTGAGCGATGTGGTGTACGGCTCACTGGAGCCTGTAACTTGCACCGATCCACAGTCGCACACCTACCTGCCCGAGGTGGCGGCCAACGCCTGGGATGCGGGCGTACCGCGTGAGCTGATCCCGTTGTGCCAGGACGGCGCCAACTACTACTGCGTAGAGGAAGATGGCACCGTGGTGCTGTGGGATGCCGAGGAAGAGCTGGTCGGTGAGGACAGCTGGGAATCGGTGTGGCACTGGGCACGGGATGTGTGGCTGGAAAGCTGATCTTCCCCACCAATTCCGGTGCAGCGGCGCCTACAGGTACCCACAACGGCCAAGCGTGTGGTGAACCGGTAGGCGCCGCTGTCGCTGCGGCCGGGCGGCACTCAGTGCGAGTTCTCGCGGCTGTTCTCCAGCGTTTCCAGCAAGGCGATCTGCATGCGCGTGTGCACGCGAATGAGCCAGCGCCACAGCAAGGCCACCACCACCGCAGCGACCACGGCAATCACCAACAGCAATTCGTTGGTCGGCAAGATGCTCGCAGACAATGCCGACAACAGCAGGAAAATCACCAGTAACGACAACAGCGGAATCACTTCGGCAATCACTCGCCGCACCCGCTGGGTATGCCGCCCGGCCATTTCCGGCTTCACGCCCATCTCGGCCAGCAGCATCGACAGCGCCTTGAGCTTGCGGTAGGCCGCGATCAGGAACGGCAGCGACAGCAATAACGCCGCGCCCCAGATCATCGCCTTCTGCTGGCTGATGTCGCTGACCCATTCGCTGAGCCAGTTACCGATGCGCCCGGCAAAATAGCCGCCGCTGAAGAAGATCGCGATCACCAGCGCCAGGTTCACCCCAACCTGCAGGAGGATGCGCCGGATCATTGCCGCGAGCATGGCACCCTCGCCCTGCGGTTGAATGTTGCGCAACCACTCGCCATACAACGACAGCACCCGCGCCAGGCGCCCGGGCACGACATTGCCCAGCTTTTGCGAAAGCGGGTCGGCTGCGCGGATCAGGTAGGGCGTAAGCAGGGTGGTGATAGCCGATACGGCGACCGCCACGGGGTACAGGAAGTCGCTGGTTACCTGCAGGGTCATGCCCAGCGCGGCAATGATGAAGGAGAACTCGCCAATCTGCGAAAGCCCCATGCCCACGCGCAGCGAGGTACGCCCATCGTTACCGGCAATGAACGCGCCCATGCCACAGGACAACATCTTGCCCAATACCACCGCCAGGGTAATGACCACAATCGGCCAAGCGTATTCGACCAGCACCTGCGGGTCGATCATCAAGCCGATGGCGACGAAGAAAATGGCGCTGAACAGGTCGCGTACGGGTTCGATCAGGCGCTCGATCTTCAGCAACTGGCGTGACTCGGCCATGATCGCGCCAATCAGGAAGGCGCCCAGGACCATGCTGTATTCCAGCTTGACGACCAGCAGGCAGAAGCCGAAGCACAGCCCCAGCACGGTAATCAGCAACATCTCGTTGCTCTCGAACCGGGCCACGTAGGCCAGCAGGCGCGGCACCAGCAGGATACCGATGACCAGGGCAACGATCATGAACAACGACAGCTTGCCGACAGTGGAGAATACTTCCCCCGAGCTGACCGTGCCGCTGACGGCGATACCTGAGAGCAGGGCAATGATGCCAATGCCAAGAATGTCCTCGACGATGAGCACGCCAAAGATCAGCTGGGCAAAGCGCTCGTTCTTCATCTTCAGGTCGTTGAGCGCCTTGACGATGATGGTGGTCGAGGAAATGGCCAGGATGGCACCCAGGAACAGCGAGTCCATGGTGTTCCAGCCAAACCAGCGGCCGATCTCGAAGCCGATCCAGATCATCAGCACAATTTCGAGGAACGCCGCGATGAACGCCGTGGCGCCCACCTTGAACAACTTGCGCAGGCTGAACTCGAGCCCCAGGCAGAACATCAGGAAGATCACCCCCAGCTCGGCGAGGGTCTTGATGGTGTCTTCGTCGTGGATAAGGCCGAATGGCGGGGTGTGCGGGCCGATGATGAAGCCGGCGACAATATAACCAAGCACGACCGGCTGTTTGAGGCGGTGAAACAGGATGGTGACCACGCCAGCGACCAGCATGATGACTGCCAGGTCCTGGATGAAGCTGATGGCATGCATGGCGTGATACTCCTTTTCTCGTCTTTTATGAATGCCTGGGCAAACCGCTCCTCTGCCGGGGCAAACCTGAGCGAGCAGCAAGTACATACTGTATTGAATGCAGGAACGCCCATGGTGCATGGGCGTACTCAGGTTAACATCGCGATCGGCTGCAAAAAGCCGGCGCAATATGCAGAAACAGATCGGCTGGAAAAGCGCCGCTGATGGCATGATCAGCGTGACCGCTACGCCCCCGGCAACGTCCCGTAGCAACGAGGCAAATTCACAAGAGGGAAAACCCGTGTCAGCAGATCACCCCCTCCATTCGCCCGATTCAGCGCAACCTAACCGTGAGCACCTTATGGAACCTGGAAACGCCCAGCTGAGCATGACCGTCCTGATGACCCCGGACATGGCCAACTTTTCTGGCAACGTACATGGCGGCACCCTGCTCAAATACCTCGACGAAGTGGCCTATGCATGCGCCAGCCGTTATGCAGGCAGCTATGTGGTGACATTGTCGGTGGACCAGGTGATCTTCCGCGAGCCGGTACACGTGGGCGAGCTGGTGACGTTCCTGGCGTCCGTCAACTACACCGGCAATACCTCGATGGAAGTGGGCATCAAAGTGGTGACCGAGAACATTCGCGAGCGCTCGGTGCGCCACTCCAACAGCTGCTTCTTTACCATGGTAGCGGTGGACGACAATCGCCGCCCTGTGCCGGTACCGCCGCGTCAGCCGCAAAGCAGCGAAGAAAAGCGCCGCTTCCTGCAGGGGCAGCAGCGCCGCCAGATCCGCCAGGAACTGGAAAAGCGCTACCAGGACCTGAAAACCGACGCTATCTAAAACGCCAGCAACCGCGCTTCAAAGCGCACACGCGGGTGGGCAATGCGATCCTGGGCCCGTACCAGCTGCAGCTCGTAGCTGGCACAGGCCTGGGTTTCCAACAGCACTTCATGCACCGCGGCGGCAGTGAACTCGAATGCCTGCACCCAGCTGTCGCCCAGCAATACCCTGGCCAGGAACAGCCCGGAAGTCAGGTCGCCGACCCCCACTGGCTGACGCGGAAACGCCAGCAGCGGGCGCCGCAGGTGCCAGCAGTGCTGGGCCGTCACCAGCAGCATTTCGAACTGGTCCTCGCACCGCCCGGGGTAGGCCAAGTGCTTGACCACGACCACCTGCGGCCCGCGCTGCAGCAAGCTGCGCGCCATGTGCACGCAATCCTCCAGCGACTGCGCGCGGCGCCCACAGAAGCTGTCCAGCTCCAGCTGGTTGGGGCACAGGATGTCGGCCTTGGCCACCGCTTCGTCGAGCAGGAACTGGCTGACCTCTGGCGGTACGATGCACCCCTTCTCAGCGTGCCCCATGACCGGGTCACAGAGGTACAACGCCTTGGGGTTCACCGCTTTGATCCGCTGTACCCCGGCCAGAATCGCCCGCCCTTGTTCGGCACTGCCCAGGTAACCGGAAAGCACCGCATCGCAGTGCCCCAGTTCACCGATGTTGGAAATACCTTCGACCAACGCAGGAATTTGCGCTGGAGCAAGCACATCGCCCGCCCACTGGCCATACTGTGTGTGGTTGGAGAACTGCACGGTATTGAGCGGCCATACGTTGACCCCGATCCGCTGCATGGGGAACACCGCGGCGCTGTTGCCGGCGTGGCCGAACACCACATGGGACTGAATGGCGAGCAGGTGCGGAGTACGTTTCATGCGGGTGTTTTCCAAAGCTGTTTCAAAGAATGGTGCGCGACGCAGTATGAACTCGATTGTCACCTGTACGACAGGCCAGGGACGCAGTTAAGCTGGATCTACCTGTTTGGAGCATAAGCAAATGTTGACCCTGGAGAACCTGTTCGTCTTGATGCTGGTAGCCACGGCAGGCGCCTGGTTGTGGCACAACCATGGGTTGCGCGAGAAAGCCCTGGACCGAGTCAAACAGCATTGCGCCAAACTGGACCTCGAGTTGCTTGACGACGCCGTGGCGCTCAAGCGCATCGGCTTTGTGCGCGATGCCAATGGCCGCAAGCGCCTGGCCCGCATCTATGCCTTCGAGTTCACCGTCACTGGCGAGCAGCGCCACCCCGGTAGCGTGACACAGTTCGGTGCGCACAGCGTGCAGATAGAACTGGCACCCTACCCGTTCGAGATCAAGACCCCGCCGCGCACCGACAACGTTATCGAGATGCAGCAATGGCGCCAGGAACACAACCGCTGGCGAAACTGATCAGCTGATGCGGCACTCGCGCAAGCCGGCCTGCAGCGCCGGTTGCGACTGTGGCTGATCGAAAATCAGCTCGATGCGGCTGTCCCGGCGCCACTCGCTGGGCTGCCAGGCGGGCAAGCCCCCATCCAGCCCGTTGAAAGCCTGCCACCCCTCCGAGCTGTGGATAACCCCCTTGGCGCGTCGCCAGGGCAAATTTTGCAAGAACGTGCTTAGCCGCTGTGGATAAAACTGCTGGCTGGGGTGCCAGCGCCAGCCAATACTCCAACCACCCTCACCTTGCTGGGCCAGGCAGACCGGCTGGGTGGGGTCGGCCCAGACCGTACCTGTGGTTAGTTCCAGATTGTCGACAATCCTGAAGGCGGAAAGCGGGCTGTCAACAATCTGTGAAGGTGCCTGGGGTAGGCCACGAAACGCTACTTCACCCTGCACCGCCCACAGCACCCTCCTGTCGCTAAATTTATTACTTATCAACAACTTAGTTGATTCATCCACAGCCTCTGACTTATTCAGAATCACACATTCGCAGGCGTTCAACGCCTGCTGTTGCGCATCGGAAAGCCGCTGGTTGCGAACTACCGCTTGAGCATCCAAAACCATGACAAGTGGCTGAATTGTCAGCACTCCAGCCCATGGCGCTGCCTGCAGCTGTGCCTGCAATTGCAACGGGTGACCCAAACCTGAAGGCTCGATGAACAAACGGTCAGGGCGTGATTTGCGCAATAGACGCCCTAGCCCGACCTGAAACGGCATACCGTTCACGCAGCACAGACAACCACCGGCCACTTCACCAATGGCAACACCGTCTTCATCCCGGCTGAGCAACGCCGCATCCAGGCCAACCAGGCCGAATTCATTGATCAGCACCGCCCAGCGCTCATTGGGCGGCCGCTGCGCCAGCAAATGGCGGATCAGGGTGGTTTTGCCGGCGCCGAGCGGGCCGGCAATCACGTGGGTAGGTATGTTCTGCAGCATGGCCTGGTTCAAACAGTGGCAAAGCCTAACTATGCGCCGTCAGGCCAACCAGTCAAGGCTCAGCAGCAGACGCCCCTGCTGGCCCGAAGGCGAGCGGTGAACCAGACCTGCGCCTTCGTTGCCTTGCCATTTCTCGCCCTTGAGCAACGCCACATCACCGGCTTGCAGGGTTTGAATTTTATCCACAGGCAGCTGTGCTGTGTGTAACTCCCGCCGGGGGCTGATTGCCTCAGGCAACCATTCACTGCCCGGCCCCACGTAGGTTGTGAGCAAGCGCAATGGCACGTTATCCACATGGAAGCGCGGACACATGGGGCCATCCAGCACGCGCAGGCGTAAACCCACACGGCGCGCACCCACCAGGCAGGTGTAGGCCGCGACCAGCCAGGTCACATCGGCTACAAATGACTCATAGCCATGCAGGTCAGCGGCTTCGCGCAGCAGGTCCGGCAGGACCGGCGCGTGTTGCTCGTGCACCTCGATTACCCGTTGGTCGGTCAAAGGCTGGCCAAGGCTGAGTACCAGTTCGGCAAAGTCCTGCAACTGCGCCGGCAGCCGCCGCCGCCACACGGCCAGGTTGACACCATCCTGCAGGACCTCAGCCAATGTTTGCGGCGTTTCGCCAAACACCTGAAAGATATCCACAGGCCTTAATGCCAGGCTCATGCTGCGGACTCCGCATGCCACGGTCCGAATGGATCGGGCAGCCGCAACCAGCCCATATGCCCAAGCTGCATTTCCTGGTCGGTCAACAAGCACGCGTCAAGGGCTGTGGATAACTTGGCAAAGTCGATGTTCTGCCCAATGAACACCAATTCCTGGCGGCAATCGCCGGTTTCAGCGGTCCAGTGTTTAAGGATTGCACTGGTGTTATCCACATCCTCAGGCCACTGGTCGCGCGGTACGAAGCGCCACCAGCGCCCCGCTAGCCCATGGCGCATCATCCCGCCCGCTTGCGACCAGCTACCGGCTTCCTGGTACTTGCTGGCCAACCAGAAAAAGCCTTTGGAACGGAGCAAGCGGCCGTTGGTCCAGTGCGTGTGGATAAAGTCGTAGAACCGTTGTGGATGCAGCGGGCGACGCGCTTGCCAGGTCATGGCTGCAATCCCGTACTCTTCGGTTTCCGGTACGTGCTCGCCGCGTAGCTCCTGCAACCAGCCTGGCGCCTGGGCCGCCTGGTCGAAGTCGAACAGGCCCGTATCGAGAATTCGCTCCAGTGGCACCTGGCCCATGACCATCGGCACGATCTCTGCCCGCGCATTGAGGCTGCGCAAAATGGCCACGAGCTCTTCGCGCTCATGCTGGCTGATCAGGTCGATCTTGCTCAGCAGCAGAACATCGGCAAATTCCACCTGTTCGATCAGCAGGTCGCTGATCGAGCGCTCATCGTCCTCGCCCAATGTTTCCCCACGGCTGGCCAGGCTGTCTGCAGCCTGGTAATCGCGCAGGAAGTTCAGGCCATCGACCACCGTGACCATGGTGTCCAGCCGGGCCATGTCGGACAAGCTGCGGCCTTGTTCGTCGCGGAAGGTGAAAGTCTCTGCTACCGGCAGTGGCTCTGAAATGCCCGTGGACTCGATCAGCAGGTAGTCAAAGCGCCCTTCTGCGGCTAACCGCGCTACCTCTTCCAGCAGGTCCTCACGCAGGGTGCAGCAGATGCAGCCGTTGCTCATCTCGACGAGCTTTTCTTCAGCGCGGTTGAGGCTGACGTTGCGCTGCACCTCGCTGGCATCGATGTTGATTTCGCTCATGTCGTTGACGATGACGGCAACCCGCAGGTTGTCACGGTTACGCAATACATGGTTGAGCAACGTGCTTTTGCCGGCACCCAGAAAGCCGGACAGCACAGTAACGGGAAGACGATTGGACATGGCGAAACCCCTTCAGGCGAGCGCATTCGAAACGATGCATTGCACAATGTTATAAAGTAACAATACAATTTCGCCAAGTCGTTCTCGACGGACGACTGCTCACCAGGGACAAAACATGAAACTGTCACGCGCCATGGCATTGGTGTTGTTCGCCATGCCCACCTCACTGGTTGCCATGCCGCAGAGCACTGCACTGGCGTTGTGTACCCGCAGCGCCACGCTGCTCTCCTGCCAGGACGGCAAAGGGAGTTACTACAGCGTACGCACACACGGCACTGAGCTTTACCTGCGCGGTTTCGACTCGGTCACGCGGCGGCTATGGGCTCAAACCAACAGCCGTTACGGTTCGTTGACCTTCTTCACCGGCCTGGCCAGTGACGGCGAAGCCTGGGTGGGTTACAGCCGCCGCGTAGGCTGGACCACGTTGAACCGGGTGTCCAGTTCCAGCGGGCAACGTTTCGATTTGCATTGCAGCATGATCGGCGGCTGCCGCTGACACCTTTTTCTGTGGAAACCCCAATGAACCAGCACACGCTCCCCGATATCGCCTCACAGACTCATGCGTTCGCCTTGCCACTGAACTGGGTGGGCATGTGCGGCATAGCCCTGCCCGTGCAGTTCGAAGGGCGCCCCGCTGCTGCCACCGTCGACGCAGGCGTCAGTTTGATAGACGGCCATTCACGCGGTATCCACATGTCGCGGCTCTACCTTGCATTGGAGGCCCTGGAAAACCAGCCCCTTACGCCGCTGGCAATTCGGCAGCTTTTGGCGGATTTTTTGACCAGCCACGAAGGGCTGTCTTCCGCTGCTTATCTGCGCCTGGGCTTTGATCACCTGCTTAAAAGACCAGCCTTGATCAGCCCATTGGCAGGCTGGAAGAGCTATCCCGTGACCATCGATGCACGCATCGAGAATGAAATGTTCCACGTGGAACTATCCGTGTGCGTGCCCTATTCGTCCACCTGTCCATGCTCGGCGGCACTTGCCAGGCAACTGATACAACAGCAGTTCCAACAGCACTTCCCCGGATCGCAGGTCGACACCGCGGCGGTAATGAACTGGCTGGGCACTGCCGAAGGCATCGTCGCTACCCCACATAGCCAACGCAGTAGCGCGAAAATTCAGGTACGGCTGCGCAGCAGCCAGCGTGAGCTGCCGGTTACCGAGCTGATTGATTGCATCGAAATAAGCTTGGGCACAGCGGTACAGACTGCGGTCAAGCGTGCAGACGAACAGGCCTTCGCTTTAGCCAACGGGCAAAACCTGATGTTCTGTGAAGATGCTGCCCGGCGCCTGCACCAGGCGCTGCGACAATTGGAGTGGAGTGCTGCTTTCAGGCTGCGGGTGGAACATGCAGAAAGCCTGCATGCCCACGACGCTGTTGCCACCAGCCAGTGGCAGTGGGACGTCAACTGCGCGGTTTGACCGTACCGCAATCACTGCCCAGCCACACCGCACGGGTGTTCATGCTGCCTTGCTGCTGAACACCCGACGCGTTGAAGGTGCCACTGACCTGGGTGGTGAACTCCCGATCACTGAGGAACGTCGCCTGGCCACTGCCCTGTGCCTTCGGGCAACTGAACTCGAACTTCCACACGTTGCCGGTACGGTCAGTGATTTTCTGCGTGCAACCGGATTTGGGATCCTGCAGCGGGATGTCGTTGGTCGCCACCTGTTCGGCGGTCAGGCAGGAACGCACGCCATTACCAGCCAACGTCACCCCTTGTTTGGCCAGTACGCCTTCCATCATCGCGCGCTGCTCCGGCGGCAGGTTCTTGAGCTGCCCCAGCATGAACCCCATGTCAGGTAACGGCTTGCCATCGACCTGCATGTTGCTGGTGGTCAGCTCCCACAAACCGGGTTGCAGCATCTGGGCATGCACCAGCGGGCTGCTCATACCGAGGACCAGGGCCAACAGTGGCAGACGAATCTTCATGGGTGAACACTCCTGAAAAAAGCCGGCCAAGCGGGCCGGGCTGAGCCTTAGACGTCAAAACCATCCGCAGGTTGCAAGGTGCACCGGGAACGTGTTCTGTTAGCCAACAGTACTCGGTGAGCAGGATGCATATGGATTACCACAGCCCCTATTTCTTTGGTTATGTAATTGGCCTGATTCATCTACTGGGTATCGTAGCCGCACTGCACGCGTTGTTCACGGTGCGCACGGCCCAAGGCGCGATCGCCTGGGCGATGCCGTTGTTCTTCATTCCTTATTTCACCCTTATACCGTACCTGGTGTTCGGCGCCCGTTCGTTCAATGCGTATATCAAGGCGCGCCGCCAAGCCAACCAGGAAATGCACGTTGCAATGGCCAACCTCAACTGGCGGCCATGGGTTGAAGAAGCCCTTACCGCCCGCGAGTCGGAAAGCTACGCCGCGCTACGCGCCATGCCCAAACTGGGGCGCATGCCTTGCCTGGCGAACAACCAGGTGAAGCTGCTGATCAATGGCAAGGCCACCTTCGATGCCATTTTCGCGGCCATCGAAAAAGCCCGCGATGTGGTGCTGGTGCAGTTCTTCATCATCCATGACGACAAGCTCGGCAAGGCGTTACAGCACCTGCTGCTGCGCAAGGCGGCTGAAGGGGTTCAGGTTTTTGTACTGTACGACCGTGTCGGTAGCCATGCCTTGCCAGCCAGCTATAGCCAGGCGCTGCGTGATGGCGGCGTACAGGTTCACGCTTTCGCCACCCGGCGTGGTTGGTTCAACCGCTTTCAGGTCAACTTCCGCAACCATCGCAAGATCGTGGTGGTGGATGGCTTGGTCGGTTTCATTGGCGGGCATAACGTAGGTGACGAGTACCTGGGTGAAGACCCGCAGCTTTCACCGTGGCGCGATACTCATGTGCAGATCGGCGGGCCAGTGCTGGCCTGCCTGCAAGAGTCGTTCGCCGAAGACTGGTACTGGGCCTCGCGCCAGCTGCCGCCGCTGATTCTGCCAGATGCCTACCCGGACGACGGCGTGCTCTGCCAGGCCCTGGCCAGTGGGCCAGCGGACCCACAGGAAACCTGCGCACTGTTCTTCCTTGAAGCCATCCACTCCGCCACGCGCAGGGTGTGGATAACCACCCCCTACTTCATCCCTGACGAAGCGGTGTTCGCGGCATTGCGCCTGGCAGCACTGCGTGGGGTGGATATGCGCGTATTGATCCCGGCACGCCCCGACCACCGGGTTGTCTATGCCGCCTCCAGCCTGTTTGCCTTCGAAGCGGTACGCGCAGGCGTACGCATGTTCCGCTACCAGCCGGGTTTCCTGCACCAGAAGGTGGTACTGGTAGATGACGAGGTCAGCGCAATCGGCAGTGCCAACCTGGACAACCGTTCATTCCGCCTGAACTTCGAGATCACCCTGCTGACGGTCGACCGTGGCTTTGCCGACCAGGTGGAACGTATGTTGAATGAAGACTTCGAGCAGGCGCGAGAAATAACCGTTGAGGACAGCCGCGACACCCACCGGCTACAGCAATTGGGGATGCGCATCGCACGCTTGATATCCCCAATCCTGTAATCGGTGCCGCCGACCAGAGGTAGGTGTCAGCGGTACAGATCCTCGCGTGTCCAGGGCAGGTCGTGATGCCCGTCGGCATAGGGCTTCACTGCCAGAATCTGGTGCAGGTTGATCCAGCCCTTCTGGAACGCATAGGCACACCCGGCCAGGTACAACCGCCAGATGCGCAGGGTTTTCTCGGGGACCAGTGCCGCCGCCTTGTGCAGCTGGTTCTCCAGATTCTCGCTCCAGTGGTGCAGGGTCTTGGCGTAGTGCAGGCGCAAGCTCTCCACGTCCACCACCTCCAGCCCTGCTTCGCAGATGCTGGCACTGATCATCGACAGGTGGGGCAGCTCACCATGTGGGAACACGTAGCGATCGATGAACTCGCCTGCACCTCGCCCCACCGGCCGACCATCGACATGCTTGGCGGTGATGCCGTGGTTCATCACCAGCCCCCCTTCCCTCACCGCACCGAACAGCTTCTGGCAATACAACGCCAGGTTGGCATGGCCGACATGCTCGAACATGCCCACGCTGACAACCTTGTCGAAGCGGCCGTCTTGCGGCAGATCGCGGTAATCGAGTATCTGTAAATCGACCTTGTCGCTCAGACCCTCTGCCTTGACCCGCTGGCGGCCGAGCTTCAACTGTTCTTTGCTGAGGGTGATGCCGAATACCTTGGCGCCATACTCACGGGCGGCGAAACGCGCCAGCCCTCCCCAGCCACAGCCCACATCGAGCAGATAGTCGCCCGCATCGAGCCGCAGCTTGCGGCACAGGTGCTCGAACTTGTCCTGCTGCGCCTGATCGAGGGTGTTGTCCGGCTCGCGAAAATAAGCGCACGAGTACACCATGTCCTGGTCCAGCCACAGCTGGTAGAACTCATTGGAAACGTCGTAGTGATAGGAAATGGCCTGGGCGTCGGTGGTCTTGTCATGCGCCAGGCGCTGGGGCGGCGTGTCGTCTTCGTCGGTAAGCAGTGCCTCGCTCAGCTCATCGCAAACGCGTATGGCCTCACCGATATCGCCTTCCAGCTCCAACTTGCCTTCGACGAATGCCGTGCCCAACTGGTCCATGCTCGGGTGGGTCAGCTGGCTGATCAACTGGGGTTCTCTGACCAGTATGGTTACCTGCGGGCTGGGCCCGAGATCGAAGTGGTTGCCGTCCCAGAGTTTCAGCCGCAGCGGTAGATGCAAGCTCTGCAGTGCCGGTGGAAGTTGCGCAAGCATGAACGACCCTCCTATCCGTAATTGGCCACGACGCCCGAAATTTCGAACGTCGTCGAATCAGAGTAGTTCATCCATGGGATGTTTCCTCCCGATCAGACCATGGTCTAGACCCTGCCGCGCTGGTACGCGCAGCAAATTGTATACAATTCTAAAGGCTCAGCCTAACCTAATGCCCCTGTCGCGTTTCTACATCCCTGGAGTTGAACCATGAAAACCTATGACGTGGTGATCATCGGCGGTGGCCCTGGCGGCTACAACGCAGCCATTCGCGCTGGCCAACTTGGGCTCAGTGTCGCCTGCGTGGAGGGCCGCTCGACCTTGGGCGGCACTTGCCTGAACGTCGGCTGCATGCCGTCCAAGGCACTGCTGCATGCTTCCGAACTCTACGAAGCCGCCAGCGGTGAGGCGTTCGCCCACCTCGGCATCGAAGTCAAACCTACGCTGAACCTCGCCCAGATGATGAAGCAGAAGGACGAGAGCGTGGCCGGCCTGACCAAAGGCATCGAGTACCTGTTCCGCAAGAACAAGGTCGACTGGGTCAAGGGCTGGGGCCGCCTGGATGGCGTCGGCAAAGTGGTCGTGAAGGCGCAGGACGGCAGCGAAACCACGCTGCAGGCCAAAGACATCGTCATCGCCACCGGTTCCGAGCCGACGCCGCTGCCAGGCGTGACCATCGACAACCAGCGCATCATCGACTCGACCGGCGCGCTGTCGCTGCCGCAGGTGCCCAAGCACCTGGTCGTCATCGGTGCCGGGGTGATCGGCCTCGAGCTGGGGTCGGTGTGGCGCCGGCTGGGTAGCCAGGTCACGGTCATCGAATACCTCGATCGCATCTGCCCTGGCACCGACAGCGAAACCGCCAAGACCCTGCAGAAGGCATTGGCCAAGCAAGGTATGGCGTTCAAGCTGGGCAGCAAAGTGACCCACGCGACCGCCAGCGCCGACGGCGTGGCCTTGACCTTTGAGCCTGCAGCGGGTGGCGCGGCAGAAACACTGCAAGCCGATTATGTACTGGTCGCCATCGGTCGCCGCCCCTATACCAAAGGCCTGAACCTGGAAAGCGCAGGCCTGGAAACCGACAAGCGCGGCATGCTCGGCAACGAACACCACCGCACTTCCGTGCCCGGGCTGTGGGTAATCGGCGACGTCACTTCCGGGCCGATGCTGGCGCACAAGGCCGAAGACGAAGCAGTGGCCTGCATCGAGCGCATCGCCGGCAAACCGCACGAGGTCAACTACAACCTCATCCCAGGCGTGATCTATACCCGGCCGGAGCTGGCCAGCGTGGGCAAGACTGAAGAGCAGCTCCAGGCCGAAGGGCGTGAATACAAAGTGGGCAAATTCCCCTTCACGGCCAACAGCCGCGCCAAGATCAACCACGAGACCGAAGGCTTCGCCAAGGTACTTGCCGATGCCAAAACCGACGAAGTGCTGGGTGTGCACCTGGTGGGCCCGAGCGTCAGCGAAATGATCGGTGAATTCTGCGTGGCCATGGAGTTCTCGGCCTCGGCCGAAGATATCGCCCTCACCTGCCACCCCCACCCCACCCGCTCCGAAGCGTTGCGCCAGGCAGCGATGAATGTGGATGGCATGGCCATGCAGATTTGAGTCGACTACGCCGAGGGTAACAGCGAGCGGGAGCTTGCGTCCGCTGCTTCCCCCTTCGGCGCAGGCAAGCGTTTGGTGCGTTGCAGTTACTCGATTCTGCTGGTTGATGAATACTGCTCAGCGCTGCCTTGCAGATCCCGGCAACAGATACGCTGCACCGCCGGGGTCGGCAGGCTTCAGGCCACCGAGGCTTGACGCGGCACGCGCACGCTCAGCATGCCCGACAACGAGATCAACCAAAGCACCAGAAACACGCAGGCAATTGCCAGGTTCGAGGTCAGCGGCAAAGCGCTGACCAGCGCCGAGGCCAATGACCCGAATACCAGCATCAGACAGCCTTGCAGGCTGGCGGCAACACCGGCGCGGTCGGGGAACAGCGACATCGAGTTGGCCATGGCGTTGGAGAAGATGAAGCCCTGACCGAACGCGACCAGCATGATGCCGCCCAAGATCGAGACCAGGTGTAGGTCCTCTGCCTGCGTGGCGATGGTCACCACGCCGAGCAGAAACACCGCCATTCCTGCCCACATCAGCAGCCGTGGCTTGACCTGCCGGATCAGCGCACGGTTGACCAGAGTGCCGACCAGGTAGCAGCTACCCACAGCCAGCGCGGTGGTGCCGAAGTATTGCGCGCTGTGCCCCAGGCGTTCCTGGACGATGTGTGGGCCGAACACGTTCCATAGCAGAAACGCCGAGAAGCTCGAGCCGAGCACAACCACCGAGGCCCGAAAGCGGCTGTCCGCCAGGATCGGGCGGTAGCCGGCACAGGTGTGCAAGGCGCTGCGTCTGTTCATTGCGGGCAACGACTCCTTGAGCCCTGCCAGCACGAAGGCCAACACGATGACGGCGTATACGGCGTACAGGACGAAGTTGTAGCGCCAGCCAAGGTGCACTTCGATCACCCCGCCAATATACGGCGCGATCACCGGCCCCAGGCCGAAGGCCAGGCTCAGGTAGATGATCGCTACGTAGAAACGCGGCCCTTTGACGATGTCCACCAGCAGCGCACGGGCAACTACCTGACAGGCGCCGATGGCGAAGCCTTGCAAGGCGCGGGCGAGCAGGAGCATCTCGATGGACGTGGCCACGGTTGCCAGCACGCTGCCCGCGAGGAACACCAGTAGCCCCAATTGCACCGCCGGCCGCCGCCCACGGGCATCGGCCATGATGCCGAAGAACAGCTGCCCCAGTGCATAGAACAGCAGGGTGATGGTGATGGTGTTCTGCATCAGCGCCGGGCTGGCTGACAGTTCACGGCCAATGGAGGGGATACTCGGCGCGTACAGGTCGATGGCGATACCGCCCACGCTGTTGATCAGCGGCGCCAGGAAGACAATGAAATTCTCGTAACGCTTGGTCGCGTTCATGCTTACCTCCGGCGCACCGGGCAGCGGATGCCCGGCGCGCGTCGTGGTCAGGCCGAGGCCTGGCGGTTGAGAGTGGGCAGGGCCTTGTTTGTGGTAGGAACCCCGATTGACCTGCGGATCCTTGACCCGGGCTTGATCGGCGCTGCTGGCGCTGCGAAACGAAGCGAAGGCTCTGGGGTGGCGTCGTAGTGCCTGAGGTAGTGGGTACGCGCCGCTTCCTGCAGACAACGAGCCGTGCCGGCCTTTGTAGAAATTGCGCACGATGTGCATAGGGCTGATCGAATCGCTTACACGCATGTAGCGATCGACCGCAATGGCACACTCGAAGCCGTAGCACGGCGTCGGTTGTTGGAAAAAGGGAAATACCACAGGTGGGCGTACGCCAGCATGACTCATTCCTCCGTGAAAGCGTGGAACTCAGGTAGGTCTTGCGCTACCCGATGACCACACGATAAGAGAAACGAGCGGCTGGCTGGTTTTAAGAAATCTAAAAGCGTGGTGAAAATTTAAAAGCCTGTTTCATGGTGCCGTCAACAACACTTCGGCCACCTGTTCGATCAACTTGCGCAGGCTGGCGATATCTTTGCTGTCCCGACGGTCGCGCGCCCAGATCATGTCCAAGGTAAACGTTGGGAAACCCAGCGGCGGCTGACAGACTTTCACTGATGACGGTATGCGCAGATGCGGCAACAGGCGCGCCGGTAGTGCGAGCGTGGCCGGTACCGCGGCTACGATGTTCACGCAGGCTTGGTAACCATTGGCGCGCACCAGCACATTGCGGGAACGGCCGACTTTATCCAGCCAGCTGTCGACCATGTTCTTTTCCGAAATCCACGGTGTGGGGAATACGTGGGGCGAGGCGCAGAATTCATCCAGGCTCATGGCCGCGTCGTTGGCCAACCCGTTTTGACTGGTCAGGCAGACAAAGTCGTCGTTGACCACCGCTTGCCATTGCAACTCCGGGTGCATCTGGTGATAGCCCGGACCGAAGCCGATCGCGATGTCGATTTCCCCTGACATCAGCTGATCCACAGGCAGGTCGCGGCTCAGGCGTTCGAGGTGCAGCGACGTATTGGCATGCGTGTGCGACAGCATCGCCAGGGCTTGCGGCAGGAACGACAACTCGAAATACTCCGGCGCGCATAGCCGCCAGATCTTACGCACGGCTTGGTCAGATGCTTGATATTCGTCTTCCGCGCAGCGGTTGACCGACTCGACCACCACGCGCAAATAAGGCGCGATCTTCTCGGCCTTGCTGGTCGGTTGCAGTACCCCTTGGGATGAAGAGAACAACGTGTCGTCAAAGCAGCCGCGCAGCCGCTTTAAACAATAACTGACCGTCGGCTGGCTCACGCTCATCAGCTCAGCGGTGCGTTTGGCACTGCGCAACTCCAGCAAGTTGAGAAACACCACGATGTCCTGCAGATCCAACTGCTTGAGGTAGTTGCTGTGGAGCATAGAAATTCCTTCTTAGCCTGCCCAGGCCGCACAGCTGGCCACAGCCAACCAAGCCGCGACCGTGGTGCTGGTGTGGTTGCCACCGCTCTATGGGGTGCTCGGCTGGGGCGCTACTGCGCCCCCCGGCAGTGCCAGTGGTGGACGCGAGCGGAGCCTGGATCACCAGGAGGCCGCGATCGCGCATGACCGCTTTTAATGTCGCGGTACCACTTTATTGCCGGAAACCAACTGAAGTCCCCCCGCTCACGCGTTACTCAACCGTAACCGACTTGGCCAGGTTACGCGGCTGGTCCACATCGGTGCCTTTCAGCACAGCCACGTAGTAAGACAGCAACTGCAGCGGAATGGTGTACAGGATCGGCGCCAGGGCATCGGCGATGTGCGGCACCTGGATCACGTGGGTGCCCTCGCCATTAGTCATGCCCGCATGTTCGTCAGCGAACACCACCAATTCACCACCACGGGCCCGTACTTCCTGCAGGTTGGACTTCAGTTTCTCCAGCAGTTCGTTGTTCGGCGCAACGGTCACCACCGGCATATCGTTGTCCACCAGTGCCAATGGGCCATGCTTCAGTTCGCCAGCTGGGTAGGCTTCTGCGTGAATGTAGGAGATTTCCTTGAGTTTGAGTGCGCCCTCCATCGCCACCGGGTATTGGGCGCCGCGGCCGAGGAACAGGGTGTGGTGCTTGTCGGCGAACAGCTCGGCGATTTTCTCGACGGTGGCGTCCATGGCCAAGGCTTCGCCAAGGCGCGTCGGCAGGCGGCGCAGCTCTTCGACCAGGTCGGCCTCGACACCGGCCGGCAAGGTGCCGCGGACCTGGCCGAGCGCCAGCGTCAGCAGCATCAGCGACACCAGCTGGGTGGTGAAGGCCTTGGTCGAGGCCACGCCGATTTCCGGGCCAGCGAGGGTCAGCAGGGTCAGGTCCGACTCACGGACCAGCGAGCTGATACCCACGTTGCAGATCGCCAGGCTGCCGAGGAAGCCCAGCTCCTTGGCGTTGCGCAGGGCAGCGAGGGTGTCAGCGGTTTCGCCAGATTGCGAAATGGACACAAACAGGGTGTCTGGCTGCACCACCACCTTGCGGTAGCGGAATTCACTGGCCACTTCCACCTGGCAAGGGATGCCGGCCAGGCCTTCGAGCCAGTAACGGGCGACCATGCCTGCGTGGTAGCTGGTACCGCAGGCAACGATCTGCACATTGCGCACTTTGGCAAACAATTCTGCAGCCTGAGGGCCGAAGGCCTGGACCAGAACGTGATCTTTACCCAAGCGCCCTTCCAGCGTGCGCTGAACCACGGTTGGCTGCTCGTGGATTTCCTTGAGCATGAAGTGGCGGTAGTTACCCTTGTCGGCGGCCTCGGCGCCTTCATGGTACTGCACGGTTTCGCGCTGGACTTCGTGCCCGGCCTGGTCCCAGATGGTGACCTGATCGCGACGGATCTCGGCGATATCGCCCTCTTCCAGGTACATGAAGCGGTCGGTCACCTGGCGCAGGGCCAGTTGGTCGGATGCCAGGAAGTTCTCGCCCAGGCCCAGGCCGATCACCAGGGGGCTGCCGCTGCGTGCGGCGAGCAGGCGATCAGGCTGGTGGATGCTGACCAGCGCCAGACCGTAGGCACCGTGCAGGCGTTTCACGGCCGCCTTCAGCGCATCTGCCAGGTTCGGCACGCTTTTCAGGGTATGGTGAATCAGGTGCACGATGACTTCGGTATCGGTCTGCGAGGCGAAGACATAGCCCAGGCCCTTCAGTTCTTCGCGCAGCTCCTCGTGGTTCTCGATGATGCCGTTGTGCACTACCGCTACTTCGTTAGCAGAGAAATGCGGGTGGGCATTGCCTTCGGTGGGTGCACCATGCGTCGCCCAGCGGGTGTGGGCGATACCCAGCCGGCCACTCAGCGGCTCGGCAGCAACGGCCGCTTCCAGCTCGCTGACCTTGCCGATACGGCGGCGACGCTGCAGCTGGCCGTCCTGGGTGAGCACGGCCAAGCCGGCGCTGTCGTAGCCACGGTACTCAAGCCGCTTGAGGCCTTCGATCAGGATGGCGGTGATATTACGTTCGGCGACGGCACCAACGATTCCACACATGAATTATTGCTCCTGGCTGATCGCGGCACAGATCAGGTTGATGCCGCGGGCTTGAATGTGTTCGCGTGCCGCTGCGGGCAGGCGTTCATCTGTAATAAGGGTATGCACGCTGCCCCAGGGCAGCTCGAGGTTGGGGATCTTGCGCCCCACCTTGTCCGACTCGACCATCACGATCACTTCGCGGGCGACCTCAGCCATTACCCGGCTCAGGCCAAGCAACTCGTTGAAGGTGGTGGTGCCCCGCGCGAGGTCGATGCCATCGGCACCGATGAACAGCTGGTCGAAATCGTAAGACCGCAGGACCTGCTCGGCGACCTGCCCTTGGAACGATTCGGAGTGCGGGTCCCAGGTTCCGCCGGTCATAAGCAGTACCGGTTCGTGCTCGACCTCGCTGATGGCGCGAGCCACATTCAACGAATTGGTCATCACCACCAGGCCGGGCTGGCGGCCCAGTTCCGGAATCATAGCGGCGGTCGTGCTACCGCTATCGATGATGATACGAGCATGCTCGCGTATACGCCCCACCGCTGCACGGGCGATAGCCTTCTTGTAGGCAGAGACCGGTTGCGCGGGTTCGCTGAGCATTTCCTGCGGTACCGGTACTGCACCGCCGTAACGGCGCAGCAGCAGGCCGTTCGCCTCCAGCGCGGCAAGGTCCTTACGAATGGTCACTTCCGAGGTTTCGAAACGCTTGGCCAAGGCATCCACACTCACTTCGCCCAGCTCGCTGAGCATGGCCAGGATGTTGTGGCGACGTTGAGGGGTGTTTCGTTTCGACATGATCAGTTAAATTTCGTTTCGAAAGATAATGATTGCAATCAAAACCTAAGATGAGCGATTAGTCAAGCTGTGCGTAACTTTACTGGCGGCAATTTTTCTTTGGCTTGTCCGCAACGCCGGCATCGCGATGTATGGCACCGGCTTTGCCGGTGTTCGCGGGCTTGCCCGCTCCCACACTGGCCGCGCCCACACATCGGGTTGCATAGCGCACAAAAAAGCCGACTTACTCACATAGGTCGGCTTCGAGGGAAGCAGCTGTGGATAAATCAGCTCTTCTTGATCTTCTCCGGCCGCTTCCAACCTGGGATGTTGCGCTGGCGTGCCCGGGCCACTGCCAGATCACCTGCTTCAACAGCCTGCGTAATGGTAGAACCAGCGGCGGTAGTGGCGCCGGCCTGGATTTCCACAGGCGCTACCAGCGAGTTGTTCGAACCGATGAATACATCCTCACCCATCACTGTCTTGAACTTGTTGGCACCGTCGTAGTTGCAGGTGATGGTGCCAGCGCCGATGTTGGTACGGGCGCCGATTTCGGCATCCCCCAGGTAGGACAGGTGGCCAGCCTTGGCACCCTCTCCCAGGTGAGCGTTTTTCAGTTCTACAAAGTTACCCACATGGGCTTTGGCATCCAGCACGCTGCCAGGGCGCAGCCGGGCAAACGGGCCGGCATCGCTGCCCTCGCCCATCACCGCACCTTCAAGGTGACTGTTGGCCTTGACCACAGCCCCTTTGCGCAGGGTCGTGTTCTTGATTACACAGTTGGGACCGATCTGCACATCGTCCTCGATGACCACTTTGCCCTCGAGTACAACGTTGATGTCGATCAGCACGTCACGACCGACGGTCACCTCACCGCGCACGTCGAAGCGCGCCGGGTCACGCAGGGTTACACCCTGGGCCATCAGGCGACGCCCTTCACGCAACTGGTAGTGGCGCTCCAGCTCGGAAAGCTGGCGACGGTCGTTGGCCCCCTGCACTTCCATTGGATCGTGGGGCTGCTCGGTAGCCACCACCAAACCATCGGCCACCGCCATGGCGATGACGTCGGTCAGGTAATACTCACCCTGGGCGTTGTTGTTTGACAGACGACCCATCCAGTCAGCCAGGCGCGCCGCTGGCAGCGCCAGAATGCCCGTGTTGCCTTCGTTGATCGCTTTCTGCGCTTCGCTGGCATCCTTGTGCTCAACGATGGCGGTGACATTGCCTTGCTGATCGCGAACGATGCGGCCATAGCCGGTCGGGTCGTCGAGGGTGACCGTGAGCAGGCCCAGTTGCTGGTCATTGGCCTTGGCCAGCAGCCGCTGCAGGGTCTCCACTTCGATCAGCGGCACGTCGCCGTACAGTACCAGCACAGTATCGGCAGTCAGCGCTGGCAGTGCCTGTGCAACGGCGTGGCCGGTACCCAGCTGTTTATCCTGCATGACGAAATTCAGGTCATCGGCGGCCAGGCGCTCGCGGACCAGTTCGGCACCATGGCCAATGACCACATGAATACCTTGCGGCTGCAGCTGGCGCGCGCTGTGGATAACATGGCCGAGCATGGAGTTGCCGGCGACCGGATGCAGCACTTTGGGGAGCGCCGAACGCATGCGCGTGCCTTGGCCTGCGGCGAGAATAACGATATCGAGGGACATTACTGGCTACCAATCCTGGGCGGTCAGCTGCGTGACCAAAATAGAAATTCGGAAAAAGAAAAAGGGTAGCCGAGGCTACCCTTTAACTCAATCGCACTGGCAGTAAGCGGCCTGGGCCGGATTACTTGCCTCTGCGCATTTGCTGGACAGTACGCAGCTGAGCAGCCGCCTCGGCCAGACGTGCGGCTGCAGCGCCGTAGTCGAAGTCCGAGCCTTTAGTGTTCAGCGCGTTCTCGGCAGCCTTGAGGGCTTCCTGAGCCTGAGCTTCGTCCAGGTCGGCAGCACGTTGCACGGTGTCGGCAAGAACCTTCACCATGTTCGGCTGCACTTCGAGGAAGCCACCGGAGATGTAGAACACCTCTTGAGTGCCACCCTGCTTGGTCAGCGTGATCGGACCTGGCTTGAGATTGGTGATCAGCGGCGCGTGGCCTGGAGCGATACCCAGATCGCCCAGGTTGCCGTGCGCTACTACCATCTCGACCAGGCCGGAGAAGATTTCTCCTTCCGCGCTGACGATGTCGCAATGGACTGTCATAGCCATCTGCTTGCCTCAACCTGATTAGCGCCCCTTGCGGGGCGCCGGGATTACAGTTTCTTGGCTTTCTCGATCGCTTCGTCGATGCTGCCGACCATGTAGAACGCTTGTTCTGGCAGGTGGTCGTAGTCACCTTTGAGGATGCCGCTGAAGCCAGCGATGGTGTCTTTCAGGGAAACGTACTTGCCTGGCGAACCAGTGAAGACTTCGGCCACGAAGAACGGCTGCGACAGGAAGCGCTGGATCTTACGAGCGCGGGCTACCAGTTGCTTGTCGCTTTCGGACAGTTCGTCCATACCCAGGATCGCGATGATGTCCTTCAGCTCTTTGTAGCGCTGCAGAACATACTGAACGCCACGAGCGGTCTCGTAGTGCTCGTTGCCGATCACGTTCGGGTCCAGCTGACGCGAAGTCGAGTCCAGTGGGTCGACCGCTGGGTAGATACCCAGGGAGGCGATGTCACGGGACAGAACGACGGTGGCGTCCAAGTGGGCGAAGGTGGTCGCTGGCGACGGGTCGGTCAAGTCGTCCGCAGGTACGTATACGGCCTGAACGGAAGTGATCGAACCTTCCTTGGTGGAGGTGATGCGCTCTTGCAGAACGCCCATCTCTTCAGCCAGGGTCGGCTGGTAACCTACTGCAGAAGGCATACGGCCCAGCAGTGCGGATACTTCGGTACCGGCCAGGGTGTAACGATAGATGTTGTCGACGAACAGCAGAACGTCGTTACCTTCGTCACGGAACTTCTCAGCCATGGTCAGGCCGGTCAGCGCTACGCGCAGACGGTTTCCTGGTGGCTCGTTCATCTGACCGTAGACCAGCGCTACCTTGTCGAGAACGTTGGAGTCCTTCATCTCGTGGTAGAAGTCGTTACCCTCACGAGTACGCTCACCCACACCAGCGAACACGGAGTAACCGCTGTGTTCCATGGCGATGTTACGGATCAGTTCCATCATGTTAACGGTCTTGCCGACGCCGGCACCACCGAACAGACCAACCTTACCACCCTTGGCGAACGGGCAAACCAGGTCGATAACCTTGATGCCGGTTTCCAGCAGGTCGTTGCCGCCTGCCTGGTCAGCGAACGAAGGCGCTGGCTGGTGGATACCGCGACGCTCTTCTTCGCCGATCGGGCCGGCTTCGTCGATCGGGTTGCCCAGTACGTCCATGATGCGGCCCAGGGTGGCCTTACCAACAGGAACGGAGATGGCTGCGCCGGTGTCGACGACATCCAGACCGCGCTTCAGGCCTTCGGTCGAGCCCATCGCAATGGTACGAACCACGCCGTCGCCCAGCTGCTGCTGAACTTCCAGGGTGGTTTCCGCGCCTTGTACTTTCAGCGCGTTGTAAACACTCGGCACGACGTCACGTGGGAATTCCACGTCGATGACGGCGCCGATGATTTGAACGATACGTCCGCTACTCATAGCTGGATCCTCTGATTTTTTGAACCGTTAAACCGCGGCAGCGCCGCCGACGATTTCCGAGATCTCCTGGGTGATCGCAGCCTGACGCGCCTTGTTGTAGATCAATTGCAGCTCTTTGATCAAATCACCGGCGTTGTCTGTGGCGTTTTTCATGGCGATCATCCGGGCTGCTTGTTCAGCAGCGTTGTTCTCGACCACCGCCTGGTAGACCTGCGACTCCACGTAACGCACCATCAAGCCGTCCAGCAGCTCTTTTGCGTCGGGTTCGTACAGGTAGTCCCAGTGGTGCTTGAGTTCCTGATCCGGGGTTGCCACCAACGGTACCAATTGCTCGACCGTCGGTTTTTGGGTCATGGTGTTGATGAACTTGTTCGAAACCACCGAGAGGCGATCGATACGGCCGTCCATGTAGGCGTCCAGCATCACTTTGACGGAGCCGATCAGATCATTGATCGACGGCTCTTCGCCCAGGTGGCTGATCGCGGCTACAACGTTGCCGCCAAAGATGCGGAAGAAAGTCGCACCCTTGCTGCCGATCACGCACAGGTCGATTTCCACGCCCTGTTCGCGGTTTTCGCTCATGTCCTTGACCAGGGCCTTGAACAGGTTGGTGTTCAAGCCACCGCACAAGCCACGGTCACTGCTCACCACGATATAACCGGCGCGCTTTACAGGGCGCTCGATCATGAACGGGTGGCGGTATTCCGGGTTGGCGTTGGCCAGATGACCGATCACCTGGCGGATACGCTCCGCGTAAGGACGGCTAGCAGCCATGCGCATTTGTGCCTTGCGCATCTTGCTGACCGCCACTTTCTCCATGGCGCTGGTAATTTTTTGCGTGCTTTTGATGCTCGCAATCTTACTGCGAATCTCTTTTGCGCCTGCCATGTATCACCTATCAGGTTAGCAAGCGGGGGCCGGAGCCCCCGCTGCGGCTTACCAGGTCTGGGTGGCCTTGAACTTCTCGATACCGGCTTTCAGGCCTGCGTCGATTTCGTCGTTGAAGTCACCCTTCACGTTGATCTTCGCCATCAGTTCGGCGTGATCACGGTTGAAGAAGGCGATCAGTGCTTGCTCGAAGCTACCGACCTTGGAGACTTCCACGTCAGTCAGGAAACCACGCTCAGCGGCGTACAGCGACAGAGCCATGTCCGCGATGGACATCGGCGCGTACTGCTTCTGCTTCATCAGCTCGGTTACGCGCTGACCATGCTCCAGCTGCTTGCGGGTCGCTTCGTCCAGATCGGAAGCGAACTGGGCGAATGCAGCCAGTTCACGGTACTGAGCCAGAGCGGTACGAATACCACCGGACAGCTTCTTGATGATCTTGGTCTGAGCGGCACCACCTACGCGGGATACCGAAACACCGGCGTTCACTGCAGGGCGAATGCCCGAGTTGAACATGGCCGATTCCAGGAAGATCTGACCGTCGGTGATGGAAATCACGTTGGTCGGAACGAACGCGGAAACGTCGCCAGCCTGGGTTTCGATGATCGGCAGGGCGGTCAGGGAACCGGTCTTGCCAGTGACTGCACCGTTGGTGAACTTCTCGACGTATTCTTCCGAAACGCGCGATGCACGCTCCAGCAGACGGGAGTGGAGATAGAACACGTCGCCTGGGTACGCTTCACGTCCTGGTGGACGGCGCAGCAGCAGGGAGATCTGACGGTAGGCAACGGCCTGCTTGGACAGGTCATCGTAAACGATCAGTGCGTCTTCACCGCGGTCACGGAAGAACTCGCCCATGGTGCAGCCGGCGTATGGCGCCAGGAACTGCAGTGCGGCGGATTCCGAAGCACTGGCAACAACCACGATGGTGTTGGCCAGGGCGCCGGTTTCTTCCAGCTTGCGAACGATGTTGGCAACGGTAGAGCGCTTCTGGCCGACAGCAACATAAACACAGAAAATACCGGAGTCTTTCTGGTTGATGATGGCGTCGATGGCCATGGCGGTCTTACCGATCTGACGGTCGCCAATGATCAGCTCGCGCTGGCCACGGCCGACAGGGATCATGGCGTCGACGGACTTGTAGCCAGTCTGTACAGGCTGGTCTACCGACTTACGCCAGATCACGCCTGGAGCCACTTTCTCGACCGCGTCGGTCTGGGTGTTGCCCAGCGGACCTTTGCCATCGATCGGGTTACCCAGTGCGTCAACGACGCGACCCAGCAGTTCCTTACCAACAGGAACTTCCAGGATGCGGCCGGTGCACTTGGCGCTCATGCCTTCGGCGAGGGTGTCATAGGCACCCAGGATCACTGCACCTACGGAGTCTTGCTCCAGGTTCAGGGCCATACCGTAGACGCTGCCAGGGAACTCGATCATTTCGCCGTACATGACGTCGGCCAGACCGTGGATCCGCACGATACCGTCGGATACCGAAACAACGGTACCTTCGTTACGGGCTTGGGAGCTCACATCGAGGTTGTCGATGCGGCCCTTGATGATTTCACTAATTTCGGAAGGATTGAGTTGCTGCATTGCTCTGCTGCCCCTTCAAACTCAAGATTTCAATGCTTCGGCCAGTTTCGCGATTTTGCCGCGAACAGAGCCATCGATTACCAGGTCACCTGCGCGGATGACGACGCCGCCAATCAGGCTGGCATCCTCCGACGCGTGCAGGCGCACTTCCTGGCCTAACCGTGCACTGAGAACCTTGGCGAGTTTGTCTTGCTGTTCTTGGTTCAACGCGAAGGCACTGGTGACTTCCACGTCCACGGATTTCTCTTGCTCGGCCTTGTAGAGGTCGAACAGGGCGGCAATCTCCGGCAGAAGCAGGAGACGGTCGTTTTCCGCGGCAACATGAATGAAATTCTGTGCCTGTGCATTGAACTTGTCACCGCACACGTCAATGAACGTGGCGGCCTTTTCTGCGCTCGTCAGTCGCGGGGCCTTGAGCAGGCGCTGCATGGTGTCGTCTTGCGACACCGCAGCAGCCAGGCCGAGCATGGCTGACCAATTGGCCAGTTGCTGATGGGCCTGGGCGTGCTCAAAGGCAGCCTTAGCGTAAGGTCGGGCCAACGTGGTCAGTTCTGCCATGATCGCCCTCGCTTAAATTTCAGCGGCCAGTTTGTTAACCAGCTCCGCATGCGCGTTTTGATCGATTGTGGCGCCAAGGATCTTTTCAGCACCGCCAACGGCCAGAGCACCCACTTGGGCACGCAGGGCGTCTTTAGCACTGTTCAGTTCCTGTTCGATCTCGGCCAGAGCCTGAGCCTTCACACGGTCAGCTTCGACGCGGGCCTGTTCACGGGCTTCCTCGACAAGCTGAGCAGCGCGTTTCTTGCTTTGCTCAATGATTTCGGCTGCCTGTGCCTTAGCTTCACGCAGTTGCTGACCCGCTTTTTCTTGGGCCAGCTCCAGGTCGCGAGCTGCGCGGTTGGCAGCGTCCAAGCCGTCGGCAATCTTCTTTTGGCGCTCTTGCAGAGCAGTGATGACCGGAGGCCATACGTACTTCATGCAGAAGAGTACAAAAATCAAGAAGGCAACGGATTGGCCAATCAGGGTTGCATTAATATTCACGCCAACACCTCGCTCGGTCTTTGGTTCATCACAGCTATCAACTCGTGGTTACGAGTGATTAGCCGGCGATTTGACCAACGAACGGATTCGCGAAGGTGAAGAACAGAGCGATACCAACACCGATCATGGTTACGGCGTCGAGCAGACCGGCAACGATGAACATTTTAACCTGCAGCATTGGAACCATTTCTGGCTGGCGAGCAGCGCCTTCCAGGAATTTGCCGCCCAGCAGGCCGAAACCAATGGCGGTACCCAGAGCACCCAGGCCGATCAGCAGAGCAACAGCGATAGCGGTCAGACCAACTACAGTTTCCATCTTTCCTCCCGACTTTTACGTCGTATTGGTTAGGTTTTTAAGTTGAAGCGGTAAAACAAATCGTTTGGTACAGCATGCCCTTGCGGACTTTTTAAGCCCTCCCCCCAAACGAGCGGGGAAGGCTATCAGACACGCCAGGCGGTCTTAATGGTTATCTTCGTGCGCCATCGACAGGTAGACGATGGTGAGCATCATGAAGATGAAAGCTTGCAGGGTGATGATCAGGATGTGGAACACCGCCCACGCCCATTGCAGCACGACACCCAGGCCGCTCAGCCACAGCAGGCCGGAACCGAACATGACCGCGATCAGGATGAACACCAGTTCGCCGGCATACATGTTGCCGAACAGACGCAGTGCCAGCGAGATCGGCTTGGCGATCAGGGTGACGAATTCGAGCAGGAAGTTGACCGGAATCAGCAGGATCTGCACGAAGATGTTCTTGCTGCCGAACGGGTGCAGGGTCAGCTCACCGATGAAGCCGCCCAGGCCCTTGACCTTGATGCTGTAGAAGATGATCAGCGCGAATACGCAGAACGCCATGGCCAGGGTCGCGTTCGGGTCGGTGGTCGACACGGCGCGGAACGGAATGTGCGGATCACCGGAGATCAGGATGGCCAGCTGAGGAATCCAGTCGACCGGTACCAGGTCGACGGCGTTCATCAGGAATACCCAGACGAAGATGGTCAGCGCCAGCGGTGCGATGACCGGGCTACGGCCGTGGAAGGAGTCCTTCACGCTGCCGTTGACGAAGTCGACCATCACTTCCACGAAGTTCTGCAGGCCGCCAGGCTGGCCGGAGGTGGCCTTCTTGGCCGCCATGCGGAAGATGAACAGGAAGATCAGACCCAGCGCGACGGACCAACCCAGGGTGTCCAGGTGGAACGCCCAGAAGCCCATTGCCTTGGCTTCTGCAGCCGAATGGGCAAAGCCCCAGCTGCCGTCTGGTAGTTGACCGTAGGTCAGGTTCTGCAAGTGGTGCTGGATATAGCCCGAAGCGGTTTCTGCTGCCATGGTTGCCTCAAACGCCCTAAGGTCTCGAAAGTCTTTTATTCATCAGCAGGGGCGCGAACCAGCTGACCAAAAGGGTCAACACGAAGACGCCGAATACTGCTAGCGGCGCCAGTGGCTTCACTCCTGCGAAGGTCAGTGCAAAAAGCACTGCCGTCAAAATCATCTTGCCTGCCTCGCCAGCGTAGAACGACTTGACGATGGCTTGTGCCGCCCGAGCTCCGCTAAAGCGAAAAGCCTTCCAGGCGAAATACACGTTGGGCAGCCAGGCAATCAAACCTCCGCAAAGGCCTGAATATCCACTGACCGCCCCTTTCCACTGCCACAACACCAGGGTCGCCAGCAGGAATACGACAAATTGAGCCAGCAGTACCGGAAAAACCGCCCAGCGATGGAAAGGCAGGCGGTTTGGCGTGCGGATTTCCATCACAACTGCTCCTCGGAAGTCGACCAACAAGTCAGTGATGACTTGGCATAATTTGTGCCGACAAAATGCGCGCAGAGTATAGGGGTGGTTTAACCCCTATTCAACTCTTCGGTAGTGATTTCCGACTGCCCGCTACAACAGCAATTGTTTCAGCGGATGTGTGCAAGCACACCTTGCAACTCGTCAAGCGAGTTGTAGCGAATAACCAATTGGCCTTTGCCCTTGTTGCCGTGGCGAATCTGCACAGCCGAGCCCAGGCGCTCTGCGAGCCGCTGTTCAAGGCGCGCGATATCCGGATCAGGTTTGCCCGGTTCGGCCGGTTCAGGCTTGTCGCTGAGCCATTGGCGAACCAGTGCTTCAGTTTGGCGCACGGTGAGACCACGTGCGACAACATGACGCGCCCCCTCTTCCTGGCGATTCTCATCCAACCCGAGCAATGCGCGGGCGTGACCCATTTCCAGGTCGCCGTGGGCGAGCATGGTCTTGATCGCCTCTGGCAAGGTAATCAAGCGCAGCAGGTTGGCCACGGTGACCCGCGACTTGCCGACCGCATCGGCCACTTGTTGCTGAGTCAGTTCGAACTCCTGCTGCAGCCGCTGCAGGGCCAGCGCCTCTTCCAGCGGGTTGAGGTCTTCACGCTGGATGTTCTCGATCAGTGCCATGGCGATGGCGGCCTCGTCGGCCACTTCGCGGACCATGGCCGGGATGGTGTCCAGGCCGGCCTGCTGGGTGGCACGCCAACGGCGCTCACCGGCAATGATCTCGTAGCGGTTATCGCCGATCGGGCGCACCACGATCGGTTGCATCACCCCATGGTTGCGAATCGAGTGGGCAAGTTCTTCCAGCGCCTGTGGGTCCATGTCCCGGCGTGGCTGATATTTGCCACGCTGGATCAGTTCGACTGGCAGGTGCTGAAGCTCCTTCTGGTCGATCTTCACAGCCTGCTCTTCGAGCGCGCTCACGGTAGGACCACTGAGCAGTGCATCCAACCCACGTCCGAGACCCCGTTTCTTGACGGCCATACGGATTCCTTAAGTTGTCTGTGCAGTGCGCGACTGACGGCGTTGCCGGCGAACCAGTTCCCCAGCCAGCGCCAGATAAGCCAGGGCGCCACGCGATTGCTTGTCGTAGGCCAGGGCCGGCATGCCGAAGCTGGGCGCCTCGGCCAGGCGAATGTTGCGCGGAATGACCGTGTCGTAAAGCTGGGGCCCGAAGTGCTCCTTGAGCTGGGCCGACACATCGTTGTTCAGGCTCAGGCGGGGATCGTACATGGTCCGCAGCAAGCCCTCGATCTTCAGCTCCGGGTTCAGCCGGGCAGCGATGCGCTTGATGTTATCCACAAGGTCACTGAGACCCTCCAGTGCGTAGTACTCGCACTGCATGGGGATGATCACGCCATCGGCTGCGACCAGGGCGTTGAGCGTCAGCATCGACAGCGACGGCGGGCAATCGATCAGGATGTAGTCGTAGTTGTCACGGATGGGCGCCAGCGCGTTGCGCAGGCGGCTTTCCTTGACCTGCATTTCCAGCAGCACCACTTCGGCGGCGGTCAGGTCGCGGTTGGCCGGCAGCAACTGAAAACCACCGTGCTCGGAGTAATGCATGGCCTGGGCCAGGTCGCACTCCCCGATCAGCAGGTCGTAGACCGAGTGCTCGAGTTCGTGTTTGTCCACACCGCTGCCCATGGTGGCGTTGCCCTGCGGATCGAGGTCGATCAGCAGCACACGACGCTTGGTTGCGGCCAGCGAGGCGGCGAGATTGATACAGGTGGTGGTCTTGCCTACACCACCTTTCTGGTTCGCGATTGCGAATACCTTAGCCATTGATGCGCGTGTTCCCAGTCATGCCTTGCGGCGCAGTATCAGCAGATGGCGCTGGCCCTGGCAACCTGGAACGGTCAGGGCCTGTTCGCTTTCCACTGTGAAGTCTGCGGGCAATGCTACCAGTTCATCGGCAGGATGCAGCCCCTTCATTGCAAGCCATTGCGTCCCGGTGTCGCCCAGGTGGCGGGTCCAGTTGGTGAAGTTCTCCATGCTGCTGAAGGCACGGGAGATGATCCCATCGAACGGTTGTGCAGGTTGGAACGCCTCGACCCGGCTGTGGATAACCGTGAGGTTGTCCAGCTTGAGTTCCATTTTCACCTGGGTCAGGAAGCGGGTTTTCTTGCCATTGGCATCGAGCACGGTCACCCGCTTGTGCGGGTGCAGGATAGCCAAAGGAATACCAGGCATGCCACCACCACTGCCGACATCCAGCCAGTTGTCCCGCGCGCTGTGGATAAACGCCATGACGCTCAGGCTGTCGAGCAGATGCCGCGAAACCATCTCGTCCGGGTCGCGCACGGCGGTCAGGTTGTAGGCTTTGTTCCATTTGATCAACAAGGCCAGGTAGCCGAGCAGTTTTTCATGCTGCTCGGCACTCAGTTCTACACCAAGCTGCCGCGCACCTGTGGACAACTCTTCAGCATGTTGCGGGGTAACCAGGGCACTCAAGCGCTTTGCTCCAATTCGCGGCCAGCGCCGCGTTTTTTCAAGTGAATCAGCAACAGGGAAATCGCCGCCGGGGTCACGCCTGGAATGCGCGATGCCTGGCCCAGGGTTTCCGGGCGGGTCTGGCCCAGCTTGCCCTGGATCTCCTTCGACAGGCCGGAAATGGTCGTGTAGTCGATATCCACAGGCAACCGGGTGTCCTCGCTGGCACGCAGGCGAGCGATCTCATCCTGCTGGCGGTCGATGTAACCGGCGTACTTGGTGCGAATCTCGACCTGTTCGGCGACCTGTGGATCGATTGCCTCCCCGCCGGTGGCCTCGATCAGGCCGGCGTAGTCGATTTCCGGGCGGGCCAGCAGGTTGAGCAAGCTGTACTCGTGGCTGAGCGGCGTGCCGAACTTATCCACAATGGCTTGGCCTTGTTCGGTATTGGGTCGTACCCAGGTCGACTTCAGGCGCTGCTCCTCGCGCTCGATACCGTCGCGCTTGGCGCAGAAGGCCGCCCAGCGCTGGTCATCGATCAGGCCCAGTTCACGGCCCTTTTCGGTCAGACGCAGGTCGGCGTTGTCTTCGCGCAGAATCAGCCGGTACTCGGCACGCGACGTAAACATACGGTACGGCTCCTGGGTGCCCAGGGTAATCAGGTCGTCGACCAGTACGCCGATGTAGGCCTCGTCACGCCGAGGGCACCAGCTGTCACGGCCTTGTGCCCGCAGCGCGGCGTTGGTCCCGGCCAGCAGGCCCTGGGCGCCGGCTTCTTCGTAACCGGTGGTGCCATTGATCTGGCCGGCGAAGAACAAGCCGCCGATGACTTTGGTCTCGAGGCTGTACTTGAGGTCACGCGGGTCGAAGTAGTCGTACTCGATGGCATAGCCAGGGCGCACGATGTGGGCGTTTTCCATGCCACGGATCGAACGGACCAGTTCCAGCTGCACGTCGAAAGGCAGCGACGTGGAAATACCGTTCGGGTACAGCTCATGGGTGGTCAAGCCCTCGGGCTCGATGAACACCTGGTGGCTTTCCTTGTCTGCGAACCGGTGGATCTTGTCTTCGATCGATGGGCAGTAGCGCGGGCCCACACCTTCGATCACGCCCGAATACATGGGCGAGCGGTCGAGGTTCGAGGCAATGATTTCGTGGGTACGCGCGTTGGTATGGGTAATCCAGCAACTGACCTGGCGCGGGTGCATTTCGGCATTGCCCATGAACGACATCACCGGTATGGGCGTATCGCCTGGTTGCTCGGTCATGACCGAAAAATCCACCGAACGACCGTCGATACGTGGTGGCGTACCCGTTTTCAAGCGGCCCACGCGCAGTGGTAGCTCGCGCATACGGTGTGCCAGCGCGATCGAAGGCGGATCACCGGCACGACCACCTGAATGGTTTTGCAACCCGATGTGGATCAGGCCGCCAAGGAAGGTACCGGTGGTCAGTACCACCGATTCGGCAAAGAAACGCAGACCCATCTGGGTCACCACGCCTTTGACCTGATCCTGTTCGACGATCAGGTCATCGCAGGACTGCTGGAATATCCACAGGTTTGGCTGGTTCTCCAGGATTTCACGAACCACCGCCTTGTAGATGGCGCGGTCGGCCTGGGCACGGGTTGCCCGTACAGCTGGACCTTTGCGGTTGTTCAGAACGCGGAACTGGATGCCGCTCTTGTCGGTAGCCAACGCCATGGCGCCGCCAAGGGCATCGATCTCTTTGACCAGATGGCTTTTGCCGATACCGCCGATAGCGGGGTTGCAGCTCATGTGACCGAGGGTTTCCACGTTATGGGTCAACAGCAGGGTTTTCACACCCATGCGTGCTGACGCAAGCGCAGCCTCGGTACCGGCATGGCCGCCGCCGATGACGATCACTTCAAAACGGGAAGGGAAATCCACCACGCACCTCGTGCCTGTTTTTGCGAATAGAGAAGGTAAGCCGACAAGTATAGGGACTTACCCCCCCTTAAAGAAACCGTCTGAGCAAATTTTGACCAGTCTGTGGATGAGTGGCCCACAACAGAAATCAAAGAAGAGAAATTTATAAAAGCTTTGTTTTTATGTTTATTCTTATGCACAGCCTTATCTGTGGATAAACCTTTGCAGGCCTTGAAGTACGTCATGTACAGAGAAATTAAACCCTGTGGTTGGAGTGGCCTGAGGGGTATGGATAACGTGATTTAGCCTGTGGATTAAATGCCTGTTTACCCACAGGGGGTTTTGTCCTCAGAAAAAAAGCATGCTTATCAACGGAGCTGAAGGTGGCTTTTCCACAGGGCTCCTGAGCGCATTTCCAAGCTTGTGTATGAAAAATTGTGAGCCTGTACTGGCCTTCTCGCAGGTAAACCCGTTCCCACAGGAGGGCGGAACAAGCATGACAAGCAGGAAGCTTCTGGGTGCTGGCAGGCCGGCGATGGCGCCCGCACGGCAGATGCGTGAATTCCAGGCAAAAAAAAGCCGCTCCCGAAGAAGCGGCCATTGGCAGTGCCCGGCTGTGGATTATTTGCCAATACAGAAGCTGGAGAAGATCCGACCCAGCAAATCATCCGAACTGAATGCCCCGGTGATCTCGCCCAACGCATGCTGGGCCTGACGCAGGTCTTCCGCCAACAGCTCTCCCGCGCCCGCCAGGGTCAGTTGTGCGCGGCCGTGCTCCAAGTGCTCACTGGCCTGGCGCAACGCATCCAGGTGGCGCCTGCGGGCGCTGAAACCGCTCTCGGCAGTCTGTTCATAACCCATGCACGCCTTCAGGTGGTCGCGTAGCAGCTGCAGGCCTGCGTCATTGCCCTTGGCGCTAAGGGTGATCGTGACGTGGCCATCATCGCTTTGTTCCAGCCCTACCCGCTCGCCACTCAGGTCTGCCTTGTTACGGATCAGCGTAACCTTCGCCGGGTCTGGCCGCTGGTCGAGAAACTCTGGCCACAGGGCAAACGGGTTGCTGGCTTCGGGCGCTGTGGAGTCGACTACCAGCAATACCCGGTCAGCCTCGCCAATGGCCTTCAGCGCCCGTTCCACACCAATCTTTTCCACATGGTCATCGGTGGCCCGCAACCCGGCGGTGTCCACCACATGCAGCGGCATGCCATCAATGTGGATATGTTCGCGCAAAATATCCCGTGTGGTGCCGGCAATGTCGGTGACGATCGCTGCTTCGCGCCCTGCCAGCTGGTTCAGCAGGCTGGATTTACCGGCATTGGGCCTGCCGGCGATAACCACCGTCATGCCGTCGCGCAGCAATGCACCCTGCCCCGCCTCGCGCTGCACGGTGGATAACTCTCGGCGTACGGTATCGAGCATCGAAAGCACGTGGCCGTCGGCGAGGAAGTCGATCTCTTCTTCAGGGAAGTCGATCGCTGCCTCGACGTAGATGCGCAATGCGATCAACGCCTCGGTCAAACCCTGCACACGCTTGGAGAACTCGCCCTGTAGCGAGCGCAGGGCGTTGCGGGCCGCCTGGCTGGAGCTGGCCTCGATCAGGTCGGCAATGGCTTCGGCCTGCGCCAGGTCGAGCTTGTCGTTGAGGAATGCGCGCTCGCTGAACTCACCTGGGCGGGCCAGCCGACAGCCAACTTGTACACAGCGCTGCAGCAGCATGTCCAGCACCACCGGGCCACCGTGGCCCTGCAGCTCAAGCACGTCCTCGCCGGTGAACGAATTGGGCCCGGGGAAGAACAATGCGATCCCTTCGTCCAGTACCAGCCCGTCCTCATCGCGGAAGGGGCCGTAATGGGCGTGGCGCGGGGTAAGCGTACGGCCGGTGATCAATTGCCCAGCCTTGGCGGCCAGGGGCCCGGACAACCTGACAATCCCCACCCCGCCGCGGCCCTGGGCGGTGGCGACGGCTGCGATGGTTTCACGCACAATGTTCATGCTCGAAAGCCTCTACGACAACAACGACAGATAGCAAAAACGCCCCACTAGGGGGCGTTTTTATTCACAGGCTAGCGTAGCAGCCCGTCAGGCAGCAGCTTTTTTCGTGGCTGCTTCGATGCGACGTGTGATGTACCACTGCTGCGAAATCGACAAGCAGTTGTTCACAACCCAGTACAGCACCAGACCCGCTGGGAACCACAGGAAGAAGAAGGTGAAGATGATCGGCATCATTTTCATCACCTTGGCCTGCATCGGATCCGGCGGCGTTGGGTTCAGGCGTTGCTGGATGAACATGGTGGCGCCCATGATGATCGGCAGGATGAAGAACGGATCCTTGATCGACAGGTCGGTAATCCACAGCATCCATGGCGCCTGGCGCATTTCAACGCTTTCCAGCAGCACCCAGTACAGGGCCAGGAACACCGGCATCTGCACCAGGATCGGCAGGCAGCCGCCCAACGGGTTGATCTTCTCTTTCTTGTACAGCTCCATCATCGCCTGGGACATCTTCTGGCGATCATCACCGAAGCGCTCTTTCAACGCGGCGAGTTTCGGTGCAACGGCACGCATGCGCGCCATGGAACGGTAGCTGGCAGCCGACAACGGGAAGAACAGGCCTTTGATCAGCATGGTCAGCACGATGATCGACCAGCCCCAGTTGCCCAGCAGGCTGTGGATATGTTGCAGCAGCCAGAAGATCGGCTGGGCGATGAACCACAGGAAGCCGTAGTCGACGGTCAGTTCCAGGCCTGGGGACAATTCCTTGAGCTTGGACTGGATCTTCGGACCGGCATACAGCATGGCGCTGGTTTCAACCTTGCCACCGGCAGGTACGTTCAGTGCCGGGCCGGTGTAGCCGATGATGTAGTTGCCTTGGCTGTCCTTGCGCGTCTGAACAACGTTGTTGTCCGACTTGGCCGGGATCCACGCGGTCACGAAGTAGTGCTGCAGCCAGGCTACCCAGCCACCAGACACATTTTCTTTCAAATTGCCCTTGTCCATGTCCTTCATCGAGACCTTTTTGTAAGGCTCGGAAGCTGTCCACAGGGCTGCACCCAGGTAGGTGGCGGTGCCGGTCGCAGTGCTCGAAGACGGATCGCCGCTGGCGTCACGCTTGAGCTGGGCAAACATGTTGCCGCTCCACGGCTGGCTGCTCTGGTTGTCGATCAGGTAGCTGACATTCAGGTCGTACTCACCGCGCTTGAAGCTGAAGCGCTTGATGTAGTTGACGCCGTTGTCGCTGAACTTAAGGTCGACCACCAGTTGCTGCTGGCCGTCAGCCAGTTGGTAGCTTTTCTGCTCGGCGGCATACAGTGGGCGGCCGCTGGCGCGGGCATCCGGGCCGTTGGCGCCGGTCAGGCCACTTTGTGCCAGGTAGACACGCTCACCACCATTGTCGAACAACTGGAACGGGATGTCCGGGTGGTCCTGGCGGCGGGGGTATTTCGGCAGGTTCAGCTGGACGATGTCACCACCAACCGGGTCGATAGCCAGCTCAAGGACGTCGGTCTTGACGCGGATCAGGTCCTTGCTGAGTGCGACCGGTGCCAGTTCGGCAGGGCTGGAGTCGGCGTTGGCGCTCGGTACATCGGCGCTGGCACCGTTGTTACCGGCCGGCACGCCATCGGGCAAGCCCGGCGCAACAGTGCTGGCAGCAGTATTCTGAGTCGGCAAGGCAGCTTGGCCGTAGTCATCGTTCCACTTCAGGACCATGACGTAGGACACGACTGCCAGCGCGGCGATCAGGATCGTGCGTTTAATATCCATGATTACTCGGCTATCGAAGAAGTTCGGGAGGAAGGAGCGGGTGGAACGGGGTCGAAACCGCCTGCATTCCACGGATGACAACGCCCCAGGCGACGAACAGCCAGCCACCCACCACGCCACAAGCCATGATTTTCGATGGCTTCGTAGGCGTAACAGGAGCAGCTGGGGAAGAAACGACAGTGGCTGGCCATCAGAGGACTAATGGCGTAACGGTAAAACTGGATCGGAACGAGCGCCAGTTTACGCATCTTGGCTGTCTACCCCTGCGCAATTGGCGGTGACTACTGGTGCTGGGCGGGAGCGCGCCAGGCGTTTCCAGAGTTTGCCAAAGTGTTGGTGCAATTCCGGGTTTTCTACTTCACCCAATCCCTTGCGCGCGACGATCACGATGTCCAGCCCGGCGAGTAACTGCTGGTTCAGACGAAAGGAATCGCGCATCAAGCGCTTGAGGCGATTGCGTTGAACGGCGAGTTTGACGCTTTTCTTGCCGATCACCAGGCCCAGCCGTGGGTGATCGAGGCCGTTCTCGCGAGCAAGGATCAGCAGGTTTTTCCCTGGAACCTTGCCGGTTGGGGAGTCGAAGACCGCTTTGAAATGCCGGGGTGTAAGCAGTCGCTTTTCCCGACTGAAGTCCTGACTCACCACCTGTGCCGAAAAATCAAATGGCCAGACGCTTACGGCCTTTGGCACGACGACGCGACAGAACAGCGCGGCCGTTCTTGGTAGCCATACGGGCACGGAAACCGTGAGTGCGCGCGCGCTTGATGGTGCTTGGTTGGAAAGTACGTTTCATGGCGTGTTACCTGGTTTGTCGACGACGGGCCGGGATGGCCCCCTTTTTACGAGACCGGCGATTCTAGAGAAAGCAAGCCCGTAGGTCAATTTCCAACCAGTCTTTCCCTATAGAGCATGTGATGGACGGCAACTGCTCGGCCATGACCCCAGGGTGCTTGATCGAAGGTGCGCGTTGAGGACAACATGAAAAAAAAGAAGAGAGATATAAAAAGCTTTTCTGATAAACCTATAAAGCTTAGGTGGATAACTTTCTGTGGATAACCTACTTCAGGCCACGGTTGATGGGATGTACAGCGTTTCATAAGTATGTTCTGAACCCGTGCTGCGCTTGTTTCGTAGGTGGTCGCAACCTGTGGATTAAATCGCCTGTTATGCACAGGTGAATTATCCACAGGCTAGAACCCAGGGTTGTGCATAGCCCTCACGACGGGTTATCCACAGAGCTTATCAACACCGCCTTCATGCCAATTTGGTCGATAAATGGCTGATTTGTCATGGTTACTCATGTGTCCACATGTGGATAACTGGACGCTCGACCGGTACAATGGCGGTTTGTTTTTGCCTCATCCGGCTTTCAAACTCAGGGGATATCCGTGTCAGTGGAACTTTGGCAGCAGTGCGTGGAGCTTCTGCGCGATGAACTGCCTGCCCAGCAATTCAACACCTGGATCCGTCCGCTACAGGTCGAAGCCGAAGGCGACGAGTTGCGCGTCTATGCGCCTAACCGTTTCGTTCTCGATTGGGTCAATGAAAAGTACCTGGGCCGCTTGCTCGAATTGTTGGGCGAGAACGGCAGCGGCATAGCACCTGCCCTTTCCTTATTAATAGGCAGCCGCCGCAGCTCGGCCCCGCGCGCCGCGCCCAACGCGCCGGTCAGTGCTGCGGTCGCCGCTTCACAGGCGCAGACCCAGGCCAAAAGCCAGACCCTCAAGGCTGCGCCTGCTGCGGCTACACTCGAACCTGCAGCAGTAACGGTTACCGAATCTGTGCCGATGGATGAAATGGCCGAGTCGTCTTCGCGCGACAGCTTCGATGCCATGGCTGAGCCGGCCGCTGCGCCAGCCACCAGTGGCAGGGCCGAACAGCGCACCGTACAGGTTGAAGGTGCGCTCAAGCACACCAGCTATCTGAACCGAACCTTCACCTTCGATACCTTTGTCGAGGGTAAGTCGAACCAGCTGGCGCGCGCAGCGGCCTGGCAGGTCGCAGACAACCCCAAGCATGGCTACAACCCGTTGTTCCTTTATGGCGGTGTGGGTCTGGGTAAAACCCACCTTATGCATGCTGTGGGTAACCACTTGCTGAAGAAGAACCCGAACGCCAAGGTTGTGTACCTGCATTCGGAGCGCTTCGTCGCAGACATGGTCAAGGCGCTGCAGCTCAATGCCATCAACGAATTCAAGCGTTTCTACCGTTCGGTAGATGCGCTGCTGATTGACGATATCCAGTTCTTTGCCCGCAAGGAGCGCTCCCAGGAAGAATTCTTCCACACCTTCAACGCGCTGCTTGAGGGTGGCCAGCAGGTCATCCTGACCTCCGACCGCTACCCCAAAGAGATCGAAGGCCTGGAAGAGCGCTTGAAGTCGCGCTTTGGCTGGGGCCTCACGGTTGCCGTAGAGCCGCCAGAGCTGGAGACGCGGGTAGCCATCCTCATGAAGAAGGCTGACCAGGCCAAGGTCGAACTGCCGCATGATGCAGCGTTCTTCATCGCCCAGCGTATCCGTTCCAACGTTCGCGAACTGGAAGGTGCGCTGAAGCGGGTGATCGCTCACTCGCATTTCATGGGGCGCGATATCACCATCGAGCTGATCCGCGAATCGCTGAAGGACCTTCTGGCCCTGCAGGACAAGCTGGTCAGTGTGGATAACATTCAGCGTACCGTCGCCGAATACTACAAGATCAAGATCTCCGATTTGCTGTCCAAGCGACGGTCGCGTTCCGTGGCGCGCCCTCGCCAGGTGGCCATGGCACTGTCCAAAGAGCTGACCAACCACAGCTTGCCGGAAATCGGCGACATGTTTGGCGGCCGCGACCATACGACCGTGCTGCACGCCTGTCGCAAGATCAACGAATTGAAGGAATCCGACGCGGATATCCGCGAGGACTACAAGAACCTGCTGCGAACGCTGACGACCTGATGGCCGTGTGCGCAGCTAATTGAAGGCAAGGGACTAGACCATGCATTTCACCATTCAACGCGAAGCCCTGTTGAAACCCCTGCAACTGGTCGCCGGTGTCGTCGAGCGCCGTCAGACCTTGCCGGTCCTGTCCAACGTGTTGCTGGTCGTGCAAGGCCAGCAACTGTCGTTGACCGGTACCGACCTGGAAGTCGAACTGGTAGGCCGCGTGCAACTGGAAGAGCCGGCTGAGCCTGGCGAGATCACTGTCCCGGCGCGCAAGCTGATGGACATCTGCAAAAGCCTGCCCAATGACGCCCTGATCGATATCAAAGTCGACGAGCAGAAACTGTTGCTCAAGGCCGGCCGTAGCCGTTTCACCTTGTCCACCCTGCCTGCAAACGACTTCCCCACAGTGGAAGAAGGCCCGGGTTCGCTGACCTGCAACCTGGAGCAGAGCAAGCTGCGCCGCTTGATCGAGCGCACCAGCTTCGCCATGGCTCAGCAGGATGTGCGCTACTACCTCAACGGCATGCTGCTTGAGGTTTCCCGCAACACCCTGCGTGCAGTGTCTACCGACGGTCACCGCCTGGCCCTGTGCTCCATGACGGCGCCCATCGAGCAAGACGACCGCCACCAGGTTATCGTGCCCCGCAAAGGTATCCTGGAGTTGGCGCGCTTGCTGACCGACCCAGAAGGCATGGTCAGCATCGTGCTCGGCCAGCACCACATTCGCGCGACCACTGGCGAGTTCACCTTTACCTCCAAGCTGGTAGACGGCAAATTCCCCGACTATGAGCGCGTATTGCCCAAAGGCGGCGACAAGGTGGTGGTTGGCGATCGTCAGGCGTTGCGTGAGGCATTCAGCCGTACCGCGATTCTTTCCAACGAGAAGTACCGCGGTATTCGCCTGCAGCTGGCTGCTGGTCAATTGAAGATTCAGGCCAATAACCCCGAGCAGGAAGAGGCGGAAGAAGAAATCAGTGTGGACTACGATGGTAGCTCGCTGGAAATCGGCTTCAACGTCAGCTACCTGCTGGATGTGCTGGGTGTGATGACCACTGAGCAAGTTCGTCTGATCCTGTCTGACTCCAACAGCAGTGCGCTGCTGCAGGAAGCCGGGAATGATGATTCTTCCTACGTTGTCATGCCGATGCGCCTGTAACCTGTAGCAGGCGAAATGTCCCTTCGACGTATCATGGTCACCGCGGTGCGCAACCTGCACCCGGTGACGCTCTCACCCTCCCCCCGCATCAATATCCTTTACGGCGCCAACGGCAGCGGCAAGACCAGTGTGCTGGAAGCCGTGCATTTGCTTGGATTAGCGCGCTCATTCCGCAGCACTCGCTTGAACCCGGTCATACAGTATGAACAGGCTGCCTGTACGGTGTTTGGTGAGGTGCAATTGACGGAGGGCGGTACCAGTAACCTCGGTGTGTCCCGCGAGCGCCAGGGGGACTTTACCATTCGCATCGATGGGCAGAACGCCCGTAGCGCTGCGCAGTTGGCAGAGCTGCTGCCGTTGCAGCTCATCAACCCGGACAGCTTTCGGCTGCTGGAGGGCGCACCAAAAATTCGTCGCCAGTTCCTGGATTGGGGAGTGTTCCACGTGGAACCTCGCTTCCTACCCGCTTGGCAACGGCTGCAGAAGGCGCTGCGGCAGCGGAACTCATGGTTGCGGCATGGTACACTTGACCCAGCTTCGCAAGCCGCCTGGGACCGGGAACTGTGCCTGGCCAGTGCGGAAATAGATGAATACCGTCGCAACTATATCAAGGCCTTGAAGCCCGTCTTCGAGCGAACCCTGAGCGAACTGGTCGAACTGGACGGGTTGACCCTGAGCTACTACCGAGGCTGGGACAAGGACCGGGAACTGCAAGAAGTACTCGCCTCCTCTCTCCTTCGCGATCAGCAAATGGGCCATACCCAAGCCGGTCCGCAGCGCGCTGATCTGCGTCTTCGTCTGGCTGCCAATAATGCAGCCGACATTTTGTCGCGTGGTCAGCAAAAGTTGGTGGTGTGCGCACTGCGCATTGCCCAAGGCCACCTCGTCAGCCAGGCTCGCCGCGGTCACTGTATTTATCTCGTGGATGACTTGCCGTCCGAACTCGACGACCAGCACCGCCGCGCTCTGTGCCGCTTGCTTGAAGAATTACGCTGCCAGGTGTTCATCACTTGTGTAGATCACGAATTACTGAGGGAAGGCTGGCAGACGGAAACGCCAGTTGCTTTGTTCCACGTGGAACAAGGCCGTATCACCCAGACCCACGACCATCGGGAGTGAAGGCATGAGCGAAAATCAAACGTACGACTCCTCCAGCATCAAGGTGCTGAAAGGTTTGGATGCCGTACGCAAGCGTCCCGGCATGTACATTGGCGACACCGATGATGGTAGCGGCCTGCACCACATGGTCTTCGAAGTGGTCGACAACTCGATCGACGAAGCCCTCGCCGGTCACTGCGATGACATCACTGTCATTATTCACCCGGACGAATCCATCAGTGTCCGCGACAACGGCCGCGGCATTCCGGTCGATGTGCATAAAGAAGAAGGTGTTTCCGCCGCTGAGGTCATCATGACCGTCCTGCACGCCGGCGGTAAGTTTGACGATAACTCCTACAAAGTCTCCGGCGGTTTGCACGGTGTTGGGGTTTCGGTCGTAAACGCCCTCTCCGAGAAGCTGGTATTGACCGTTCGCCGCAGTGGCAAAATCTGGGAACAGACCTACGTTCACGGTGTTCCACAAGCGCCGATGGCGGTTGTGGGTGACAGCGAAACCACGGGCACCCATATCCATTTCAAGCCTTCGGCTGAAACATTCAAGAACATCCATTTCAGCTGGGACATCCTGGCCAAGCGGATTCGCGAACTGTCGTTCCTCAACTCGGGCGTCGGCATTCTGCTGAAGGATGAGCGCAGTGGTAAGGAAGAGTTCTTCAAATACGAAGGTGGCCTGCGAGCGTTCGTTGAGTACCTGAACACCAACAAGACGCCGGTCAACAACCAGGTGTTCCACTTCAATGTGCAGCGCGAGGATGGCGTAGGTGTTGAAGTTGCCCTGCAATGGAACGACAGCTTCAACGAAAACCTGCTGTGCTTCACCAACAACATTCCGCAGCGTGATGGTGGTACCCACCTGGTGGGCTTCCGTTCCTCGCTGACCCGTAGCCTTAACAACTACATCGAGCAGGAAGGTCTGGCGAAGAAGAACAAGGTAGCCACCACTGGCGACGATGCCCGTGAAGGCCTGACCGCGATCATTTCGGTGAAGGTCCCGGACCCTAAGTTCAGCTCACAGACCAAAGACAAGTTGGTTTCCTCGGAGGTGAAAACCGCCGTTGAGCAGGAAATGAACAAGTACTTTGCCGACTTCCTGCTGGAGAACCCCAACGAGGCCAAGGCCGTCGTTGGCAAGATGATCGACGCTGCGCGTGCTCGGGAAGCGGCCCGCAAAGCCCGTGAAATGACCCGTCGCAAGGGCGCGTTGGACATTGCCGGCTTGCCGGGCAAATTGGCGGACTGCCAGGAAAAGGACCCTGCCCTTTCTGAACTGTACCTGGTGGAGGGTGACTCTGCAGGTGGCTCCGCCAAACAGGGCCGTAACCGCCGTACCCAGGCGATCCTGCCGCTGAAGGGTAAGATCCTCAACGTCGAGAAGGCGCGCTTCGACAAGATGATCTCGTCCCAGGAAGTGGGCACGTTGATTACGGCGCTGGGGTGTGGCATTGGCCGCGAAGAGTACAACATCGATAAATTGCGTTATCACAACATCATCATCATGACCGATGCTGACGTTGACGGTTCGCACATCCGTACCTTGTTGCTGACCTTCTTCTTCCGCCAGTTGCCGGAGCTTGTCGAGCGCGGCTACATCTACATTGCTCAGCCGCCGCTGTACAAGGTCAAGCGAGGTAAGCAGGAGCAGTACATCAAAGACGACGAGGCCATGGAAGAGTACATGACCCAGTCGGCCCTGGAAGATGCCAGCTTGCACCTGGACGAGTCGGCGCCAGCGGTTGCCGGTGTACAACTGGAAAACCTGGTCAACGAATTCCGCGGCGTGATGAAAACGCTCAAGCGCCTGTCGCGCTTGTACCCAGAAGACATCACCGAGCATTTCATCTACCTGCCGGAAGTGACCGTCGAGCAACTGGGCGATCACGCTGCGATGCAAGCCTGGCTGGTGAAGTTCCAGGCGCGCCTGAGCAACAGCCAGAAGTCCGGCCTTGCTTATCAGGCCAGCCTGCGCGAAGACAAAGAGCGCAATGTGTGGCTGCCGGAAGTGGAAGTGACCTCCCACGGCCTGGCCAGCTACGTCACGTTCAACCGCGACTTCTTTGGCAGCAACGACTACCGTACGGTGGTGAAGCTGGGGGCCAACCTTTCTACCCTGCTGGGCGAAGGTGCTTATGTGCAGCGCGGCGAGCGCCGCAAGGCGGTCAGCGAGTTCAAGGAAGCGCTGGACTGGCTGATGAACGAAAGCACCAAGCGGCATACTATCCAGCGATACAAAGGGCTGGGTGAGATGAACCCTGAGCAGCTGTGGGAAACCACCATGGACCCAACCGTGCGCCGTATGCTCAAGGTCACCATCGAAGATGCAATCGCTGCCGACCAGATCTTCAACACCCTGATGGGTGATGCGGTCGAACCACGCCGTGACTTCATCGAGAGCAATGCCCTGTCGGTTTCTAACCTGGACTTCTGAGCAGGTGTAGGTTCAAAGTAACGCTGCACGTTTTCCAAAAGATGCCCGGCCCGGCCAAAAGCCTGGTCTGCGCCGGCCACCATCAAGCCCGCACTAGCGGGCTTTTTTTCTTGTCTCAAATTCCTACCCTCCTCCCAACGGCTCGTAGCTTTTGCCTCGTACGCTTGGATGGGAAAGCAAGGTCACGCCGAACGGTGGGGCGAAGGGTTCAGGATAAGTGCATTCCTGAGTGGAATCCCCCTATGAAAAACATGAATTTTATTTATAGGTCCTGAATCCCTACCGTAGTTTCTCTTGCGTATGGAGATGACGGTATGAACGCTTCAAAGCTGTGCTTGTATGTAGACGCTCAATTCACCAGCCCTTACGCCATGTCATGTTTTGTGGCGCTTCGTGAGAAGGGCATCGAATTTCAAATGAAGACCCTTGACCTCGACACGCTAGAGCATCAGACACAGGATTATTCCCGTATTTCTGTAACTCAGAGAGTGCCCACTCTGGTGCATGGCGAATTTTCTTTGGCTGAATCATCCGCAATCACTGAGTACCTGGAAGACCTTTTCCCTCAGACGCCGATTTACCCGACCAGCCCGCAGCAACGTGCCAAGGCGCGGCAAGTTCAAGCCTGGCTGCGCAGTGATTTGCTCCCTATCCGAAAGGAACGCTCCACACTTGTCGTGTTCTATGGCGTTAAATACGGGGCTTTGTCTGCCTCAGCTGTGGCCTCGACGCGAAAGTTGGTGGAGGCTGCGCAACTGCTGCTACGCGATAGCCCGGACTATCTTTTTGGCCAGTGGTCTACCGCCGATGTCGATCTCGCTTTGATGTTGAATCGATTGATACTCAATGGCGACCGCCTTCCCGCTCGACTGGAGGATTATGCTCAGCGGCAATGGCAGCGCCCAACCGTGCAGGAGTGGTTGCAGTTGGAGCGACCTCCTCTCTAATCACACGGGCTCTCGACCTGGAGCTGCCTCTGGTAGAGCGTCGCTACCAAGCGTAGGCGTGCAGCCCAGGTTCTTTTACGACTGGCAATGTTGTTGCAGGCCCATTAACTAAGGATGAAATCTTGGTCGTTTGCAACCCACTGCGAGGGGGCGATCACGACAGCCTTCGGCTGGTGGAAGCACCGTAAAACCACTTGCCGGGTGAGCACGCACTAAGACGCTGTCGTCATTCAACGCCTGGCTCAGGCTGGGTAGCGCAGCCTCGCCGAAGTCTGCGAGCCGATCGGCTGCCGTTACCCTCACGATTGCAGGTTTACCCATGTCATCGATCGCTTCGGCAAGCAGGGCCATGGAGTCTGCGCTGCGAGTACGCACCGCCTGAAAGGTCTCATCGTAGGGAGGTGGACGCTGCGGGTGGCCCAACCGACCCTCGCCCGCTTGAGCTGCCCACTCAGCCATCTTGCCTTGGTGGCATCGGGTGCAAGCCTCCGGGCTGCCTGTCGCTTGCGCAAGGTCTGGGCGAGGTATTCGTATACTGGCCAGGGCGCGCCAGTTTCCAGCCGAAATTCATGCCAGCGGCGGCCAGCAGGATGGCGGCGGCACCAATGATCTGCAGAACCCCCAATGGGTGGCCGAAGGCTATCCAGTCGACCAGGATCGCAACGATCGGATAGATGTAGGAAAGCGCCCCCACTAGCGCCGTGGGAGTCTTTTGAATAGCGCTGTAGAGCAGCGTCGACATGATGCCGGTATGTACCACCCCGATAATCACCAAGTAGCTCCACGCTTCAGTGGACATATCGACGGTTATGTCCACGAAAGGGGCAAGCAACACCACACCGACCATCATCTGGATCAGCACGATCAGGTGCGCGGGTAATGCTTTCAGGCGTTTGGTGATAGCCGCCGCCACGGCATAGAAAAACGCTGAGGCCAGCGCCAGGCATATACCCACAAGGTAATCGGGGCCCATGGCTTGGCCACTGTTCTTAGCCACTACGATCAGCACAAGGCCGCCAAAGGCAAGTGACAACCAAGCCACTTTCGCCGCGCTCAGGCGCTCAGCGAAGAACACCACACCTAAGCCAACCAGCATGAAGGGTTGGATGTGGTAGACCACTGTCGCGATGGCAATCGAGGAGCGGCTGTAGGCACTGAACAGCAGCACCCAGTTGAGCACCAACGCCACACCTCCTAGACAGACCAGGAGGAATTGCTGCAGGCCCATCTGCGAGCGGCGAAAAACACCCAGCGCCAGACAAGTCATCAGCATTGCCAGGGCGCCGAACAGGCAGCGCCAGAATACGACGGCTTGCGGCGATTGACCGGACATGATTACAAACCAGCCTACGGTGCCGGAAATCATCATGGCCAGGGTCATTTCTACAACGCCACGGGCTTCAGGCTTCATATGTACAGCTTCCTTGCGACGGGTAATGACGTAACCTAAGACATATTCATGCTGGCCCAGCGACTCACAAGACGAACACTATAATGAACTAACGATCAACATACTGAACAAGGCGTGTGAGGTCGTCAACCCATTTATGGATGATTTAAAGAACATATGAATGACATAACGAACGAAAGACCTGCTAATCCGCTCAGCCGCATCGACCTTCTAGCATTGGCAATCAAGCGTGAGCGTCAGTTGGCGGGCCTCTCGGTGACAGAGCTGGCCAAACGGGCCGGGGTGGCGAAATCAACGCTGTCGCAGCTGGAGTCCGGAATTGGTAACCCCAGCATCGAGACCCTTTGGTCGCTGGCCATGGCCATGGGCCTGCAAGTGACGCGCTTCTTCGAGCAGCCACAGCAGCACCTGCGGGTAATTCGCGCCAACGAGGGAATGACCGCTTATGCCGAAGCCTCGAACTACGCGGCGACGCTGCTTGCCGACTGCCCTGCTGGCGTGCAGCGTGATATCTATCGCTTGAAGGTCCAGCCGGGTGAGGCGCGCCTGTCCCAACCGCACCTGCCAGGCACCGTCGAACATGTGGTCCTGTGCAGCGGCAGCGCCAATGTCGGGCCTGCCAACGAGCCCGTACTGCTGCATGCAGGTGACTACGTCAGCTACTCCGCCAACCTTCCTCATGTGTTCGAAGCGTTCGAGGCGGACACCACCGCGGTCATGGTGATCGAACACGCCTGAGCGTATGCGGGCGCCTAGTTAAGCCCATCGCAAGCAAGCCATCTCCCGCAGGCACAGCGCACACATCAAATAATGCGCGGTTTTGTGAGAATTGGCTTGTCTGCGATGGGCCGCAGGGCAGCCCCGACTGCTAACTGAACAGCGTGTTCCCACACATCAGTAGCCGCTGAGAATGTTGACGATCACTCCGCTGGCGATGGCGACCAGTACGTAGTCACCGTTCACGTACAACCAGCGGTGATCGCGCGGAGGTGCATACAGGTGCCGCGCCTTCCAGTCGGTTACCCAGTAACGGTCACCACGGTAATGCGGGTCGACCACATGGCCGCGGCGCCACTGCTGGTGGGGCACCGGCATGCCTTTTTGCGGGTGGAAGTTCGGGTCGCGATAAGCAGGCCCGCGGCCATTGTCGTGGCGGCCCTGCGGCTGAGCGTGGGGCGGGTTGCCTGGGTGCCCTGGGCCGCCATCATGACGGTCAGGTGGGCCAGGCTGCGCGAAGCTTGCCAGAGGTGCGCTGAGCATCAGCGCCGCGCAAATCATGGTCACGGTCTTTTTCATCGTTGCGGTCCTCTGTGTATTAACGCCCGGCTGAATCTTTCAGTTACCGGGTACGGTTAACCAATCAGACCATGAACCAGATCGTTTAATGTCAGGACAGAGGTAAAGGTCCGGTAAAGGTGGCCTGGCAAAAACACGAAGCTAGCGTAGCCCAAGCGCTTTCAAGCGACGGTACAGCGTGCGTTCGCTCATGCCCAAATGAAGCGCCAGCTCACTGCGCGAACCTTTGAACTGTTCCAGAGCCTGGGCCAGTTCACCGAGGTCACGGCGCTTTGCGCCACGGCTCACCGGCGTTTGCGCGCCGATGTCCTCAGGCAGGTGCTCCGGCCTGATCACCCCATCATCAGCGAACAACCGCGCCCGTTCCAGAACATTGCGCAGCTCGCGGATGTTGCCCGGGAACGGATGCAAGGCAAGGCGCTGCAAGGCATCGTCACTCAAGCTGGGGACCGATGTGCCCGCCATGCGTTGCAGCAGGCTCTGCGCCAGCAAGGGAAGGTCCTCTACCCGCTCACGCAGTGCCGGCAGGCGAATCGGGAAGCCGCTGATGCGGTAGTACAGGTCTTCACGGAAGCTGCCATCGGCAACCATTTGCCTGAGGGGTTTGTGCGTGGCCGATACTAGGCGGAAATCCGAATGCACTGTGCGCAGGCTGCCTACCGGGCGGAAGCTGCCAGACTCGATCAGGCGCAACAGCTTCACCTGCATCGCCAGCGGCACTTCACCAATTTCATCAAGGAACAGCGTGCCGCCATGGGCGGCTTCGGCCAGGCCGATCTTGCGCTGGTTGGCACCGGTGAACGCGCCTTTTTCGTACCCGAACAGTTCGCTCTCGAACAATGACTCGGTCAAGCCGGTGCAGTCCACCACCACCAGTGGGCCGTTTGCCCTGGCGCTACCCATGTGCAGCGCACGGGCGAACAGCTCCTTGCCGGTGCCTGACTCACCTTGCAGCAAGACAGGGATCTGCGCTGGCGCCGCGCGTTGCAGGCTGGCCAGGGCTGCCTTGAAGGCCGGCGCACGGCCGACCAGCCCTTGCTCTTGCGGCTGGGCCGAGGCCAGCGTGATGGTGGTCAAGCGTTCGACAAAGGCTACGACCGTACCCTGTTCGTCCAGGATCGGCCGCAGCTCTACATCCACGTGCTCGGGCCCGCGTGGCGTGTGGTGAATGTGCAACACGCGCTCCGCGACCTTGCTGTCCCAGGCTTTGCGCATGGGGCAATGTTCGCCAGCCTGGTCGCATGGCACGGCATAGTGGTGCGACACCCTGTGGCACTTTTCCCCGAGGGGTGCTTGTTCGTGCTGGCCGAACTGGCGGCGATACGCAGCATTGGCTGCCAGGATGTTGTAGTCGGTGTCCAGCACGATGGTCGGCAGGGCATCGTGCTCGAGGTAGGAAACCAGCGCCAGGATAAACGGATGGGTTTCAGGCATGACAGCACCGTTCGGATGATGGATGCAGGGTAACAAGGACTGCCAAACACTGCCATTGGCTGACAGTCGACTGCCAATCGTGCTGCCAATTCAGCCAGGTGCTGTCAGCACTGCTCCGGTTTCGTTGGGCCCGGCACGATTAAGAGCCTGGCATGCATCTTGATAAACCTCCTGTCACTGCCTACGCCTTGAATAGACGCGGCGGATAACTGGAGAACGTGATGATCATCGGCAACAACCTTCACGTGGACGCCTTTTACGATGAGGCGACCTCGACCATCAGCTACCTGGTCATGGACCGTGAAACCCGGCAGTGCGCGTTGATCGACAGCGTGCTGGATTACGACCCCAAGGCCGGGCGCACCTGTACTGCCTCAGCAGATCGGCTGGTCGAGCGCGTGGCTGAATTGCACGCCAGCGTGCGCTGGATACTTGAAACACACGTGCATGCCGACCACCTATCGGCAGCGGCCTACCTGAAGGAGAGGCTTGGCGGCCATACCGCCATTGGTGCGCACATCACCCAGGTGCAGAAGGTTTTTGGCAGCCTGTTCAACGCCGAGCCTGGCTTTGCCCGTGATGGCAGCCAGTTCGATGTGCTGTTCGAAGACGAGGAAGGTTTCCGCATCGGCAACCTGCATGCGCGTGCATTGCACACCCCTGGGCACACGCCTGCATGCATGAGCTTCATGATCGAGGATGCGGGTGAGACCGCGGTGTTCGTCGGCGACACCTTGTTCATGCCTGACTACGGTACTGCCCGTTGCGATTTCCCCGGCGCCGACGCCCGTACGCTGTACCGCTCGATCCGGCGCTTGCTGGCGTTCCCTGACCAGACCCGCCTGTTCATGTGCCACGACTACCTGCCAGGTGGTCGCGAAATGCGGTACGTCACCACCGTTGCCGAGCAGCGCGCCAGCAATATCCACATCCACCAGGGTATCGACGAGGACAGCTTCGTCGCCATGCGCGAGGCCCGCGACAAAACCCTCGACATGCCGGTGCTGATCCTGCCGTCGGTGCAGGTGAACATGCGCAGTGGCCACTTCCCGGAGCCGGAAGCCAACGGCGTCAGGTATTTGAAGATCCCGCTGAACACGCTGTAAGCGCCCTGCCCTATAACCAGATTTCCAGGATTTATTGCCATGCCTGCCTTGTCGTCCACTACCCATCCCGACCACCACACAGTGGTCATCGTCGGTGCCGGTGCCGCCGGTATCGCCACTGCATCCAGCCTGATCAGCCGCGACGCGTCCCTGGATGTGGCCTTGATCGACCCAGCCGAGGTGCACTACTACCAACCTGGCTGGACCATGGTCGGCGCTGGTGTTTTCAACGCGGCGAGCACTGCCCGCACCATGGCTTCGACGATTCCGAGCGGGGTGCGCTGGGTAAAGGCGCGCGTCCAGGGTTTCGACCCGGTGCGCCAGTTGGTCATGCTCGAAGATGGCCGGGCCATCGGCTATGAACAACTGGTGGTTTGCCCTGGCCTGAAGCTCGATTGGGCGGCCATTGATGGGCTCAGCGAGACCTTGGGCCGTAACGGGGTCACCTCCAATTACCGCTACGACCTGGCGCCCTATACCTGGGAGCTGGTGCAAAAGCTCAAGCACGGCCGTGCCCTGTTCAGCCAGCCGCCCATGCCTATCAAGTGCGCCGGCGCGCCACAGAAGGCGCTGTACCTGTCGTGCGACCATTGGCTACGCCACGGTCACCTGGGCGCGATCAAAGCCAGCTTCTTCAATGCCGGCGCAGTCTTGTTCGGTGTGGCCGACTACGTGCCTGCCTTGATGCAGTACATCGAAAAATATGCCGTGGACCTCAATTTCAGCCATCGGCTGGCCGCCGTGGACGGCCCCAACCAACGCGCCACCTTCGTGCGTAGCCTGCCCGATGGCAGCAGCGAAACCCGCGTCGAGGCCTTCGACATGCTGCATGTGGTTCCGCCGCAAGTCGCCCCGGACTTCATTCGTGAAAGCCCATTGGCCGACAGTGCCGGCTGGGTCGATGTAGACCCGCACACCCTGCGCCATCGCCAGTACAGCACTGTTCACGCCTTGGGCGATGTGGCCAATACCAGCAACGCCAAGACCGCTGCAGCGGCCCGCAAGCAGGCTCCGGTAGTGGCCAATAATGTGCTGGTAGCGCTGGGGCGGTTGCAGACACTGGCCCAGTACGACGGTTACGGCTCATGCCCGCTCACGGTCGAGCGCGGCAAGATCGTGCTGGCCGAGTTCACCTATGGTGGCAAGCTGGCGCCCAGCTTCCCCAACTGGTTGCTGGACGGTCGCAAGCCGAGCCGCCTGGCTTGGTTGCTCAAGGCCCAGGCCCTGCCGCCGCTGTACTGGCAAGGCATGCTCAAGGGGCGGGAGTGGCTGGCACGGCCACAACCGTTGGTAGCAGAGGGCGGGCAGTGATCGAAACTCAACTGCTTGGCGCAGCCCTGGGGGCCATCATCGGCGCCGTGCTGGCGTTGACGGGCGCCGGCGGAGGCATTCTTGCCGTGCCCCTGTTGGTGTTCGGCCTTGGCCTGTCGATGGTCGAGGCGGCACCGGTCGGCTTGTTGGCGGTTGGCCTGGCGGCAGCCGTGGGCGCGGTACTGGGTTTGCGTCGCGGCCTGGTGCGCTATCGGGCGGCACTGTTCATCGCCTTGATCGGGGTGGCGGCAGCGCCACTGGGGTTGATGCTGGCGCACCGTTTGCCCAATACGCCGTTGCAACTGGTGTTCGCCGGTGTGCTCACCTACGCCTGCCTGCGTATCTGGCGCAAGGCGGCCAGGGAGCTGCGTGGCGAAGCCAACGATGCGCATCGCTTTATCGAGCCTTGTGTGCTGAACCCGCTGCAGGGTCGCTTGCGCTGGACCCTGCCCTGCGCTCGCGCCCTGGCATTCACCGGTGCGCTGTCCGGCTTGCTGTCTGGCCTGCTCGGTGTGGGGGGCGGGTTCGTGATCATTCCGGCGCTCAACCGCTATACCAACCTGCGCATGGCCACGATCGTCTCCACGTCGCTGGCGGTGATTGCCTTGGTGTCTGCCGGCAGTGTGATCAGTGCCAGCCTTGCAGGTGTCCTGCATTGGCAAGTGGGTGGCCCGTTCGCTGTCGGCGCCGTGCTTGGCTTGCTGCTGGCGCGCCCCCTGGCGGCCAGGTTGGCCGGCCCACGCCTGCAGCAGATGTTTGCCGTGGCAGGTTGCGCCGCTGCCCTGCTGCTGGCCAGCAAGGCATTACTGAGCTAACAGCTCGCCCTGTTGCTCTGCGCACAGCGCCAGCAGGTAATCCCATACGACCCGCAGGCGCACCGACTTGTGCAGCTCGCGGCGGGTACAGATCCAGTAACTGCGCTGGATGGTTTCGCCAGGCAGTACGCGGACCAGGGTCGGGTCGTGCCGGGCCATGTAGTTGGGCAGCACTGCAATGCCCAGCCCAGCACGTGCGGCCACCTGCTGGGCAATCACGCTGGTGCTGCGGAAGACCACATTGGGCGCCCGGCAGAAGCTGTTGAGAAACAGCAGCTCCTGGCTGAACAGCAGGTCGTCGACGTAGCCGATCCAGCTGTGGCGGGCCAGATCCTCGCGGTTGCGCAGGGGTGGTGCGCGGTCGAGGTAGCCCTGGCTGGCATACAGGGCCAGGCGGTAGTCGGTGAGTTTGCGCGTGATCAGCAAATCGGCGTTGGGCCGCTCCAGGTGAATACTGATCTCGGCTTCGCGGTTGAGGATGCTGACGAACCTCGGCACTGCCACCAGCTCCACTTCCAGCCCGGGGTAGCGCTCGAACAGCGCGTTCATGCGCGGGGTGAAGAACATGATGCCAATGCCTTCGGTGACCCCCAGGCGAATCTTGCCCAGAGGGGTGATGGCCTGGGTGATTTCTTCCTGGGCCAGCAGGGCGACGTTCTCCATGGCTTCGGCGTGCTTGAGCAGGGCCTGGCCCGAAGGGGTCAGCTCATAGCCTTGGGCGTGTTGCACGAACAAGGCCGTGCCCAGGCTTTCTTCGATGCGCTCGATGTGCCGGGCCACGGTGCTGTGGGTGGTATTGAGGCGCTTGGCGGCGGTAAGCAGGCGGCCGCTGCGCTGCAATTCGAGGAAAAACCGCAGATCGTTCCAATCGAACATGCTGATCCTTGTGGCTGTTCGTCTAGCCCTTTTCCGGATGAACCCGCGAGAGGGCCAGTACAGACGTGCCGCTGTGCTAAAACGCACAACCGCTGCGCGAAATCGCGTGTTTCACCCACGAAATTACGCACTAAGATGGATCGGGACAAGAATAATTATCAGGCCCGAGGTTGCACATGCCATCAGCCGATCCTGTCTTCGATTACGTGGTGGTAGGCGCCGGCCCCGCCGGGTGCCTGCTGGCCAACCGCTTGTCCGCCGACCCTGCTTGCCGCGTGCTGCTGCTGGAAGCGGGTGGACGGGACAACTATCCCTGGATTCACATTCCCGTGGGTTACCTCTACTGCATTGGCAACCCACGCACCGATTGGTGCTTCAAGACCCAAGCCCAGCCCGGCCTGGGTGGGCGCGCATTGGGCTACCCGCGCGGCAAGGTGCTGGGCGGCTGCTCTTCCATCAATGGCATGATCTATATGCGTGGCCAGGCTGCCGACTACGACCACTGGGCCGAACAGGGCAACCCCGGCTGGGCCTGGAAGGACGTGCTACCGCTGTTCAAGGCCAGTGAAAACCACTTTGCTGGCGCCAGCGAACACCATGGCGGCGGTGGCGAGTGGCGGGTCGAACGCCAGCGCTACAGCTGGCCGATACTGGATGCCTTCCGCGACGCCGCCGAGCAAAGCGGCATCGCCAAGGTGGATGACTTCAACACGGGCGATAACCAGGGGTGTGGTTATTTCCAGGTCAACCAACGCAGTGGCGTGCGCTGGAATGCCTCCAAGGCGTTTCTGCGGCCGGTTCAGCACCGCGCCAACCTCACCGTGCTTACGGGTGTGCAGGTTGACCAGGTGCTGCTCAACAATACCCGCGCACGTGCGGTGAAAGCATTCTGGCAAGGCGCCTGGCACGAGTTTGCGGCTCGCCGCGAGATCGTGCTGTGTGCTGGGGCGGTCGGTTCCCCGGGCATCCTGCAACGCTCCGGCATTGGTCCACGGCAATTACTGGAAAGCCTGGGTATTGGCGTTCGCCACGACATGCCAGGGGTGGGTGGCAACCTGCAAGACCACCTGCAACTGCGGCTGATCTACCAGATCCGCAATACCCGCACCTTGAACCAGATGGCCAACAGCCTGTGGGGCAAGATGGGCATGGGCCTGCGCTACCTCTACGACCGCAGCGGCCCGCTGGCCATGGCCCCGAGCCAGTTGGGCGCGTTCGTACGCTCCAGCCCGGACCAGGCCACCGCCAACTTGCAGTACCACGTGCAGCCGCTGTCGCTGGAGCGCTTCGGCGAGCCGTTGCACCGCTTCCCGGCCTTTACCGCCTCGGTCTGCAACCTGCGCCCGGCCAGCCTTGGGCGTATCGATATTCGCAGCACCGACATGCACAGCACGCCGCTGATCGACCCCAACTACCTGAGCGACCCCCAGGACCTGCAGGTGGCCGCCGATGCCATCCGCTTTACCCGGCGCATCGTTCAGGCCCCTGCCCTGGCCGTATTCGAGCCCGAGGAATATCTGCCTGGCGCGACCCTGCAAAGCGAACAGGACCTGATTGAGGCTGCCGGCAAGATCGGCACTACCATTTTCCACCCGGTGGGTACCTGCCGTATGGGCAATGGCGCGATGGACGTTGTGGATAACCAGCTGCGCGTGCATGGCATCCCCGGCCTGCGCGTGGCCGATGCCTCGATCATGCCGCAGATCACCTCAGGCAATACCTGTTCCCCCACCCTGATGATCGCCGAAAAGGCGGCACAACTGATTCTCAAAGGAGCTGCTACCCAGACCTACCTGAACGAAGACGCGTTACCGACGCCCTGACCCGGGTGCGTGCAGTAGCGGCAGCTTGCGGTCGAAGGCTGCCGACAGTGGAACAACAAGAATAATCACTGTGGCCTGCGGGCCGAGGACAGCAACGATGTCGGATTACATTCAAGAGCAGGCTGCGGCGGCCGGCAGTTCCAACCGTCGTGAAGAACGCAAGATCATTTTCGCGTCATCCCTCGGGACGGTGTTCGAGTGGTATGACTTTTTTCTCTATGGCGCGTTGGCAGCGGTCATCAGCAAGCAGTTCTTTGCGGGTGTGAACGACACCACCGCTTTCATCTTCGCCCTCATGGCCTTCGCTGCCGGCTTCCTTGTGCGGCCGTTCGGTGCATTGGTGTTCGGCCGCCTGGGGGACATGATCGGGCGCAAATACACCTTCCTGGTCACCATCGTATTGATGGGGCTGTCCACTTTTGCCGTGGGCTTGCTGCCTACGTATGCCAGTATCGGCATCGCCGCACCGATCATTCTGGTGATACTGCGCATGCTGCAGGGCCTGGCGCTGGGCGGGGAGTACGGTGGTGCAGCCACTTATGTGGCCGAACATGCCCCCCCGGGCAAGCGCGGTTTCCACACCGGCTTCATTCAGTCCACCGCCACCCTAGGCCTGTTATTGTCGTTGCTGGTGGTACTGGGCAGCCGCTATGTCAGTGGCGATCAGTTCGAAACCTGGGGCTGGCGCCTGCCGTTCCTGCTGTCGATCGTGCTGCTGGGCATTTCCACCTGGATCCGCATGAGCATGCATGAGTCGCCAGCCTTCGTGAAAATGAAGGCCCAGGGCAAGGTCAGCAAGTCGCCGATCCGGGAGTCGTTCACCTCGTGGCCGAACCTCAAAGTCGTACTGACCGCACTGTTCAGTATCAATGCCGGGCAAGCGGTGACCTTCTACACCGCGCAGTTCTACGTGCTGTTCTTCATGACCCAGATGCTGAAGGTAGACCCGGCCCAGGCCAATACCCTGCTGATCATCAGCGTGGTGATCGGTGCGCCGTTCTTCGTGTTTTTTGGCTGGCTGTCGGACCGTATCGGGCGCAAACCGATCCTGATGCTGGGCTTGCTGCTGGCCACGGTGCTGTACTTCCCGCTGTTCAAGGCCTTGAGCCACTATGCCAACCCACAAATTGACGCCGCCAGCCGCCAGGCGCCGATCGTGGTCACTGCTGATCCGCAAGGCTGCACGTTCCAGTTCGATCCGGTCGGCAAGGCCCGTTTCGACAGCCCGTGCGACAAGGTCAAGACCTTCCTGGTCAAACAGGGCCTGCCTTACAGCTCGGTCAGCGTAGCCGGCAGCGAGGTAGTGGTGAATGTGGGCGACAAGACCATCAACGGCTTTGACGAAGCCGCGATGCGTGCGGCAGTGGAGCAGGCAGGCTACCCGGCCAAGGCTGACCCCGCGCAGGTCAACCAGGTGATGGTCGTGGTGCTGATCGTGGCGATGATCCTGATCGCGACCATGACCTACGGCCCGTTGGCCGCAGTGATGGTCGAGCTGTTCCCGACCCGCATTCGCTACACCTCGATGTCGCTGCCCTACCACATTGGCAACGGCTGGTTCGGCGGCTTCCTGCCCACCGTGTCGTTTGCACTGGTGGTGTACACCGGGGACATTTTCTACGGGCTTTGGTACCCGATCCTGGTGACCGGCATCAGCCTTGTGGTGGGGATTTTCTGCCTGAAAGAAACCAAGGATGTGGATATCGACAAGATCTGAAAGCTGGCGCGGATCCTTGTAGGAGCGGCCTTGTGTCGCGATGGGCCGCGCAGCGGCCCCAGGATTTCTGCCTTGATGCACACATTGCCGGGGCCGCTTTGCGGCCCATCGCGACACAAGGCCGCTCCTACACAAAGCGATGCGTACTGGAAATGGAGCCCATAAAAAAACCGGCTGTATAAGCCGGTTTTCTTATGCCCCGAAAAAACTTATGCACGCTTTTCAGAAAAATGTCATACGCAAAAATAAACAGCCAATTCAATAACTTAGCGATTACTTCAAGCATTTCAACGAAAAAGTGCTCACAAGTTATCCACAGATATCACGCCATCTGCTCCTGCGGTTTTTCTGCTGCTGGCGGCAGCGAGCCCATGGCCCGCTGGGTCGCTTCATTCCACGCCTGAGCGCGGTCGTTGAGCTCGGCAATGGCCCGTGGCCCGGTGCCGTTGGCGTACATCGGCTCGCCAATCACCACCTCGATGGTGCCCGAGCGCTTGCCCCAACCGGTTTTCGGCCAGAACTTGCCGGCGTTGTGGGCAATCGGCAGTACCGGCAGCCCGGCATTGACTGCCAGCGCGGTGCCCCCGCGCGAGAACTTGCCGACCGTGCCGAACGGCACGCGGGTGCCCTCCGGGAAGATCAGCACCCAGGTCTTCTGCTTGAGCAGCTCATCGCCCTTGCTCGCGACCTGGCGCAGTGCCTCCTTCGGGTTGTCGCGGTTGATCGCGATCGGCCGCAGCATGGCCATGGCCCAGCCGAAGAACGGCACGTACAGCAGTTCGCGCTTGAGCACCTGGCTAAGCGGCGAGAAGTACTGCGACAGGAAGAATGTTTCCCAGGTGCTTTGGTGGTTCGACAGGATCACGCAAGGCTCGGCCGGCACGTTCTCGGCACCGGTGATCTTGTAGTCGATGCCCAGAATCGTCCGCACGAGGAACAAGGCACAGCGGCACCAGTACACATTGATGAACTTGTAGCGCTTGGGGAACGACAGAAACGGCGCGACGAAAAAGCTCAGCGAGCACCACAGCAACGAACTGGTGCCCAGCAGCAGGTAAAAAAGAAAGATTCTGATCGCCTGCAGGATCGACATAGTGGCTTGTACCATTGCGGGGCATGCCCGCCTGAGAAAAATGCGCCCGCAGGCGCACTGTTTAAATTAGTTCTCTGGCGATAGCTGCCAGATCGTCGAAAATCAGTGTAGTTTCCGGAACACCTTTTGCCAGGGTCCACTCACCTTTGCCGGTTTTCACCAACACGGGTTGTGCACCGACGGCCAGGGCGGCCTCCAGGTCACCTTTGCTGTCGCCAACGAACCAGACGCCTTCAAGGCCGACCTGGTAATGCTCGGCGATCGCCCGCAGCATGCCTGGCTTGGGCTTGCGGCAATCGCAGCCTTCATCCGGGCCGTGCGGGCAATACACGATGTGGCCAACCTCGCCGCCCTGCTCGGCCACCAGCGCGCGCAGGCGCGCGTGCATGGCCTCGAGGGTTGCCAGCGGGTAATAGCCACGGGCGATACCGGACTGGTTGGTGGCAACGGCCACCGTCCAGCCCGCCTTGCTCAACTGCGCGATCGCTGCGACCGAGCCAGGGATCGGGACCCACTCTTCCAGCGTCTTGATGTAGGCGTCGGAGTCGTAGTTGATCACCCCGTCACGGTCGAGAATCAGCAGTTTCAAGGCTTACCCCAGCAACGAGATGTCGGCCACACCCAGGAACAGGCCGCGCAGGCGGCTGAGCAGGGCGTAGCGGTTGGCACGTACCTTGGCGTCTTCGGCGTTGACCATGACCGCCTCGAAGAAGGCATCAACCGGGTCGCGCAGGGCTGCCAGGCGGGCCAGCGATTCGCTGTACTGCCGTGCAGCAGCCATCGGTTGCACGGCCTGGTCGGCCTGCTGGATGGCCGAGTACAGCGAGAACTCGTTGGCATTGTCGAAGTACTTCGGCTCGACCTGCTCGGCGATGGCGCCTTCGGCCTTGCTCAGCAGGTTCGACACACGTTTGTTGACCGCGGCCAGGGCCTCGGCTTCGGGCAGCTTGCGGAACGCTTGCACCGCCTGAACACGCTGGTCGAAGTCCAGCGCCGAGCCTGGCTGCAGGGCACGTACCGACAGGTAGGTGGCCACGTCGATGCCTTCGTCTTCGTAGCGCGCACGCAGGCGGTCGAAGATGAACTCCAGCACCTGCTCGGCCAGGCCGGCAGCCTTGACCTTGGCACCGAACTGCTTGACCGCGAATTCCACCGCACCGGTCAGGTTCAGGTCCAGCTGCTTCTCGATCAGGATACGCAGCACACCCAGCGCTGCACGGCGCAGGGCGTAAGGGTCTTTGCTGCCGGTTGGCAGCATGCCGATGCCGAAGATGCCCACCAGGGTGTCGAGCTTGTCGGCGATGGCCACGGCGGCACCGGTGAGGGTTTGCGGCAGCTCGGCACCAGCCCCGCGTGGCATGTACTGCTCGTTCAGCGCCAGGGCAACGTCTTGCGGCTCACCGTCGTTGAGCGCGTAGTAGTAACCGGCAACACCCTGCATCTCGGGGAATTCGCCGACCATTTCAGTGGCCAGGTCGCATTTCGACAGCAGGCCGGCCCGGCCGGCGCGCTGGGCGTCGCCGCCGATCAGCGGGGCGATGAAGGCAGCCAGTTTGGAAACGCGCTCGGCCTTGTCGTACACAGTGCCCAGCTGAGCCTGGAAGACCACGTTCTTGAGGCGCTCGTTGAAGGTTTCCAGCGGCTGCTTCTTGTCCTGCTTGAAGAAGAATTCGGCGTCGGTCAGGCGTGGGCGCACGACTTTCTCGTTGCCTTGCACGATCTGCTTCGGGTCGCGGCTTTCAACGTTGGCCACGGTGATGAAGCGCGGCAGCAGCTTGCCTTCGCTGTCCAGCAGGCAGAAGTACTTCTGGTTGTCCTGCATGGTGGTGATCAGGGCTTCCTGCGGCACTTCGAGGAAACGCTCCTCGAACGAGCACACCAGCGGCACCGGCCACTCGACCAGCGCGGTCACTTCGTCCAGCAGCGCCGGTGGCACGATGGCCGTACCTTCCTGCTGCATGGCCAGCTCTGCGGTACGCTTGCTGATCAGCTCGCGGCGCTCGGCGAAGTCGGCCAGCACGTAGGCTTTGCGCAGGTCTTCGACGTAGTTGGCGGGGGCAGTGATGAGCACGTTTTCCGGGTGGTGGAAGCGGTGGCCACGGGATTCACGGCCAGCCTTCTGCGACAGGATGGTGCAATCGACCACCTGGTCGCCCAGCAGCATGACCAGCCATTGGGTCGGGCGCACGAACTCTTCACGGCTGGCGGCCCAGCGCATGCGCTTGGGAATGGGCAGATCGTTCAGCGAGTCCTCGACGATGGTCGGCAGCAAGCCGACGGTCGCTTTGCCTGGGATGTGCTGGGAGAAACGCAGCTTTGGGCCGCTCTGGTCGATTTCGGCCAGCTCTACACCGCACTTCTTGGCAAAGCCCAGGGCAGCCTGGGTCGGCTCGCCGTCTTTGAAAGCAGCCTGCAGGGGGGGGCCGTCGATGTTGATGCTGCGGTCAGGCTGCTGCACGTCCAGCTGGCGAATCAGCACGGCCAGGCGACGCGGCGCAGCATAGACCTGCTTGCCGGTATAGTTCAGGCCAGCGGCCTGCAGGCCCTTTTCGATGCCGGCCAGGAAGGCGTCGCCGAGGCTGGCGAGGGCCTTGGGAGGCAGCTCTTCGGTGCCCAGTTCTACCAGGAAATCTTGAGCACTCATTGTGCAGCCTCCAGCTTAGCCAACACTTCGTCACGCAGTTCGGGGGTGGCCATCGGGAAGCCCAGGCGTGCGCGGGCTTGCAGATAGCTTTGCGCCACGTCCCGGGCCAGGGTACGCACACGCAGGATGTAGCGCTGGCGCTCGGTCACCGAGATGGCGCGGCGGGCGTCCAGCAGGTTGAAGGTATGCGAGGCCTTCAACACCATTTCATAGGTCGGCAGCGGCAGCTCCAGCTTGATCAGGCGGTTGGCTTCGCTTTCGTAGAAGTCGAACAATTCGAACAGCTTGTCGACGTTGGCGTGTTCGAAGTTGTAGGTCGACTGCTCCACCTCGTTCTGGTGGAACACGTCACCGTAGGTGACCTTGCCGAACGGGCCGTCGGCCCACACCAGGTCATAGACCGAATCGACGCCCTGGATGTACATGGCCAGGCGTTCGAGGCCGTAGGTGATTTCACCGGTGACCGGGTAGCACTCGATGCCACCTACCTGCTGGAAGTAGGTGAACTGGGTGACTTCCATGCCGTTCAGCCAGATTTCCCAGCCCAGGCCCCAGGCGCCGAGGGTCGGCGATTCCCAGTTGTCTTCGACAAAGCGAATGTCGTGCACCAGCGGGTCCAGGCCAATGGCTTTCAGCGAGCCCAGGTACAGCTCCTGGAAGTTGGCCGGGTTCGGCTTGAGCACCACCTGGAACTGGTAGTAGTGCTGTAGGCGGTTGGGGTTTTCGCCATACCGCCCGTCGGCAGGGCGACGGCTAGGCTGCACGTAGGCGGCGTTCCAGGTTTCTGGACCCACGGCGCGCAGGAACGTTGCGGTGTGGAAAGTGCCGGCGCCTACTTCCATATCGTAGGGCTGAAGCACCACACAACCTTGAGCTGCCCAGTAGTTTTGCAGGGCGAGGATCAGGTCTTGGAAGGTACGCACGGCTGGCGTAGGCTGGCTCACGAAATTCACCTGTATCTGGGGATGCGGATGTAAAGAGCGGGAGTATAACCTGATTCGCCTCGCCCTCTACTCATTGGAGCCTTATGCCACGCTGCTTTTGGTGTACCGACGATCCGTTGTACCAGGCCTACCATGACCAGGAATGGGGAACGCCGCAGCGCGATCCGGCGTTGCTGTTCGAGATGCTTTTGCTCGAAGGGTTCCAGGCCGGGCTTTCATGGATCACCGTTTTGCGCAAACGCGAGCGTTACCGCGAGGTGATGCACGGGTTCGACCCGGTCAAACTGGCCACCCTCAGCGACGAACGCATCGAAGCGCTGATGCAGGACCCCGGGATCATCCGCAACCGCCTCAAACTCAAGGCTGCCCGGCGCAATGCGCAGGCCTGGCTGGCTGTGGATAACCCCGCCGAATGGCTGTGGTCGTTCGTGGGCGGTGCGCCGAAGATCAATCACTTCCAAGGCCGCGCTGACGTGCCGGCGGTCACCGACGAGGCCAAGGCCATGAGCAAGGCGCTGCAGAAAGCCGGCTTCACCTTTGTCGGCCCGACCATCTGCTATGCCTTCATGCAAGCCACCGGCATGGTCATGGACCACACCATCGATTGCGATCGTTACGCCGCCCTGGTTCGTTGAAGGGTTACAATGCGCGCCTTGCTGAAATAAGGAATTCGCCTGTGGAAAAGTTCAAGGGCGCCCTGATGGTCGGGGTGCTGCGCCTGTTTGCCAAGCTGCCCTGGGGCGCTGTACAGCGCGTGGGCGCCGGCATCGGCTGGCTGATGTGGAAGATCCCCAACGGTTCACGCAACGTGGTGCGCATCAACCTGGCCAAGTGTTTCCCCGAGATGGACCCGGTTGCCCGTGAGCAACTGGTTGGCCAAGCCTTGCGGGACATTGGCAAGTCGTTTGTGGAAAGCGCCTGTGCCTGGATCTGGCCGCCACAGCGCTCGCTGGAACTGGTCAAGGAAGTGCACGGCCTGGAAGTGCTGGAGCAAGCCCTGGCGTCTGGCAAGGGCGTGGTGGGCATCACCAGCCACCTGGGTAACTGGGAGGTGCTCAACCACTTCTATTGCAACCAGTGCAAGCCGATCATTTTCTACCGCCCGCCCAAGCTCAAGGCTGTGGATGACCTGCTGCGTGAGCAGCGCGTACAGATGGGCAACCGCGTTGCGCCTTCGACCAAGGAAGGCATTCTCAGCGTGATCAAGGAGGTGCGCCGGGGCGGCCAGGTGGGCATCCCCGCTGACCCGGAGCCGGCCGAATCGGCAGGCGTGTTCGTGCCATTTCTCGGTACCCAGGCACTGACCAGCAAGTTCGTGCCGAACATGCTGGCGGGCGGCAAGGCAGTGGGGGTGTTCCTGCATGCCTTGCGCCTGCCGGATGGCTCGGGTTTCAAGGTGTTTCTCGAAGCCGCGCCGCAAGCGATGTACAGCACCGACGTGAATGAGTCGGCGGCGGCGATGAGCAAGGTGGTCGAGCGTTATGTGCGCGAGTACCCGAGCCAGTACATGTGGAGCATGAAGCGCTTCAAGAAGCGCCCGGCTGGCGAGCCGCGCTGGTATTGAGATCTCTGGGGGCGCTCTGCGCCCCATTCGCTGGCACGCCAGCTCCCACAGGGATCGCATCAGGGCTGATAGGTGTTTGTCACAAGATATGCAGCGCCTGTGAGATCGAGCGCCGCCCGCGCGGCGCAATCGCGAGCTGCGCTCGCTCCTACGTTTGTTTCGGGCCAGTAACGCCTGTGACAGGCGCGCGCGGCCGCCTTGTTTGTACGGCGCGATATTGAGGCATGCACCAAGGCGTTCGCGCGCGAATCCCACAGGAATAATTGGCCCGAAACAAACGTAGGAGCGAGCGCAGCTCGCGATGCGCCGCGCGGGCGGCGCTCGATCTCACAGGCGCTGCATACCTTGTGGCAAACACATGTCAGCCCTGATGCGATCCCCGTGGGGGGGGGCTTGCCTGCGATGGGCTGCAAAGCAGCCCCGGCTATCTCAAGCCTTGTTCAGCTTCTTGAGAAAAACGGTCATCTCTTTCTCGGCCTGCTTGTCCCCGTGGGCCTGTGCCGCCACGATCCCATCCTCCCAGGCCTTGCGCGCCGCTGGCAGGTCACCCTGCAACTGACAGGCCTTGCCCAGCAGCTTCCACGCTGCCGAGTACTTCGGGTCCTGCTCTACACAGCGCGCCAGGTGCACCGCAGCTTCTGCACCGTTACCTTCATCCAGCCAGGCCTTGCCCAGCCCGAAACGCAGCAACGGGTTATCCACACCCTTGGCCAGCATCTTCTCCAGCGACTCGCGCATGCCTTTTGCTCCTAGAAGAAACTCAAGCCGACGTGGAACAGCTTCTCCACATCGCGAATGTGCTTTTTATCCACAACGAACAGGATCACATGGTCACCCGATTCGATCAGGGTGTTGTCGTGGGCAATCATGACCTCTTCGGCACGGATGATCGCGCCGATCGTGGTCCCCGGTGGCAGGTTGATGTCCGCTATCGCCTTGCCAACGACCTTGCTCGACTTGGCATCGCCATGGGCCACCGCCTCGATCGCTTCGGCTGCGCCACGGCGCAGCGAGTGCACGCTGACAATGTCGCCCCGGCGCACGTGGGCCAGCAGGGTGCCGATGGTCGCCAGCTGCGGGCTGATGGCAATGTCGATCTCACCCCCCTGCACTAGGTCGACGTAGGCTGGGTTGTTGATGATGGTCATCACCTTGCCTGCACCCAGGCGCTTGGCCAGCAGCGACGACATGATGTTGGCTTCGTCATCGTTGGTCAGGGCCAGGAAGATATCGGCGTCGGCGATGTTTTCTTCCAGCATCAGGTCCCTGTCCGAGGCGCTGCCCTGCAACACCACGGTGCTGTCTAGCGTATCGGACAGGTGCCGGCAGCGGGCTGGGCTCATCTCGATGATCTTCACCTGATAGCGGCTTTCGATGGCTTCGGCCAGGCGCTCGCCAATTTGGCCACCACCGGCAATGACGATGCGCTTGTTGGTCTGGTCGATACGACGCAACTCGCCCATCACTGCCCGAATGTCTTTTTTCGCGGCAATGAAGAACACCTCGTCATCGGCTTCGATCACCGTGTCGCCACGCGGGGTGATTGGCCGGTCGCGGCGGAAAATGGCGGCCACACGGGTATCCACGTTAGGCATGTGCGCGCGGATCTGGCGCAGCTGCTGGCCCACCAGCGGCCCGCCGTAGTAAGCCTTCACGGCCACCAGCTGCGCCTTGCCTTCGGCGAAGTCGATCACCTGCAGCGACCCTGGGTGTTCGATCAGGCGCCTGATGTAGTTGGTCACCACCTGCTCGGGGCTGATCAGCACGTCGACCGGGATGTGGTCATTGTCGAACAGCTCTTCACGGGTCAGGTAGGCCGACTCGCGTACCCGGGCAATCTTGGTCGGGGTGTGGAACAGCGAATAGGCCACCTGGCAGGCAACCATATTGGTTTCGTCGCTGTTGGTTACCGCCACCAGCATGTCGGCGTCGTCGGCACCGGCCTGGCGCAGCACCGTCGGCAGCGAGCCGCGGCCTTGCACGGTGCGGATGTCCAGGCGGTCGCCCAGGTCGCGCAGGCGGTCGCCGTCGGTATCGACCACGGTAATGTCGTTGGCCTCGCTGGCCAGGTGCTCTGCCAGCGTACCGCCCACTTGCCCTGCGCCGAGGATGATGATTTTCATCCGCTACTCCCTACCCTTTGTGCTTACCCGCGCGAGGCGGCGATCTTGATCAGCTTGGCATAGTAGAACCCGTCGTGGCCGCCTTCCTGAGCCAGCAACTGGCGGCCGTGCGGCTGGCGCAGGCCGGCCTCGGTGGCCAGGTCCAGCTCCCGCGCGCCGGGGGTGCGGGCGAGGAAGGCCTCGATCACTTGCGTGTTCTCGGTCGGCAGGCTGGAGCACGTGGCATACAGCAGCATGCCGCCCACTTCCAGTGTCGGCCACAGGGCATCGAGCAGTTCACCTTGCAGCGCGGCCAGGGCCGGAATGTCGTCGGCCTGGCGGGTCAGCTTGATATCCGGGTGGCGGCGGATCACGCCAGTGGCCGAGCAGGGGGCGTCCAGCAAGATGCGCTGGAACGGTTTGCCGTCCCACCAGCTGGCAGTGTCGCGGGCGTCGCAGGCGATCAGCTCGGCATCGAGTTGCAGGCGGTCGAGGTTCTCGCGCACGCGGGTCAGGCGCTTGGCCTCAAGGTCGATGGCTGTCAGGTGAGCCAGGCCTGGTTCGGCTTCCAGCAGGTGGCAGGTTTTGCCGCCGGGCGCGCAACAGGCGTCGAGCACGCGTTGGCCGGCGGCCAGCTCCAGCAAGTCAGCGGACAACTGCGCGGCTTCGTCCTGCACACTCACCCAGCCCTCGGCGAAGCCTGGCAGGCCACGTACGTCGCAGGCTTCGGCCAGCACGATGCCATCGCGGCTGTAGTGGCAGGCGCTGGCGGCAACGCCCGCGTCGGCCAGCAGGCCCAGGTAGGCGTCACGGCTGTGATGACGGCGGTTGACCCGCAAGATCATCGGCGGGTGCGCATTGTTGGCGGCGCAAATGGCCTCCCACTGCTCTGGCCAGAAGGCCTTCAGCGCCTTTTGCAGCCAGCGCGGGTGGGCGGTGCGTACCACGGGGTCGCGCTCCATGCCGGCCAGCAGCGCTTCGCCTTCGCGCTGGGCGCGGCGCAGCACGGCATTGAGCAGGCCCTTGGCCCAGGGTTTCTTCAGTTTGTCGGCACAACCCACGGTCTCGCCAATTGCGGCGTGGGCCGGAATACGGGTGTAGAACAGCTGGTACAGGCCGACCAGCAGCAGCGCCTGCACATCGGCGTCTGCGGCTTTGAACGGCTTCTGCAGCAGCTGGGCGGCCAGCAGGTCGAGCCGGGGCTGCCAGCGTGCAGTGCCGAACGCCAGGTCCTGGGTCAGGCCGCGGTCGCGCTCATCGACCTTGTCCAGTTGTACCGGCAGCGAGCTGTTCAATGAAGCCTTGCCGCTGAGTACTGCGGCAAGGGCACGGGCGGCGGCGAGGCGTGGGTTCATTGGCCAAGTACCTTGCCGGCGGCGAACTTCTCGCGGCGGCTGTTGAACAGGTCGCTGAAGCTCAGCGCCTTGCCACCGGGCAATTGCAGGCGGGTCAGGCTCAGTGCCTGGTCACCACAGGCAACCACAAGGCCATCTTTACTGGCGGACAGGATCTCGCCCGGCTCACCTTTGCCTGCCGCCACGTTGGCTGCCAGCACCTTCACGCTCTCGCCATCGAGGGTGCTGTGGCACACCGGCCATGGGTTGAAGGCACGGATCAGGCGCTCCAGTTCGACGGCCGGGCGGCACCAGTCCAGGCGCGCTTCGTCCTTGTTCAGCTTGTGTGCATAAGTGGCCAGGGCATCGTTTTGCACCTCGCCTTGCAGCGACCCGTCGGCCAGGCCGGCGATGGCCTGCACGACGGCGGGCGGGCCCATTTGCGCAAGGCGGTCATGCAGGCTACCGCCGGTGTCCTCGGCGCTGATCGGGGTGGTTACCTTGAGCAGCATCGGGCCGGTATCCAGGCCGGCTTCCATGCGCATCACGGTGACACCGCTTTCGGTATCGCCGGCTTCCACGGCACGCTGGATCGGCGCTGCACCGCGCCAGCGCGGCAGCAAGGAGGCGTGGCTGTTGATGCAGCCCAGGCGGGGGATATCCAGCACCGCCTGCGGCAGAATCAGGCCGTAGGCAACCACGACCATCAAGTCTGGCTGCAGTGCGGCAAGTTCCGCTTGCGCCTCGGCGTTGCGCAGGGTTTGCGGCTGCAGTACCGGGATGCCATGGGCCACCGCCAGCGCCTTGACCGCACTGGGCATCAGCTTCTGGCCACGGCCGGCAGGGCGGTCAGGCTGGGTGTAGACGGCCACGATCTCGTAAGGGCTGTCGAGCAGGGCCTTGAGGTGTTCGGCAGCAAACTCTGGGGTGCCTGCAAAGACGATGCGCATGGAGTTCTCGCTTCAAAAAAGAAAAAGGCTTGCCGGAGCAAGCCTTCTGGAAGGTGGGGATCAGGCTTGTTGGCGGTGCTGCTTTTCCAGTTTCTTCTTGATCCGGTCGCGTTTGAGCTGCGACAGATAGTCGACAAACAGCTTGCCGTTGAGGTGATCGAATTCGTGCTGCACGCAGACCGCCAGCAAGCCTTCGCACTCCAGCTCGAACGGCTTGCCGTCGCGGTCCTGGGCTTTTACCCGTACCCGCAGCGGGCGGTCGACGTTCTCGTAGAAGCCCGGCACCGACAGGCAACCTTCCTGGTACTGGCCCATGTCGTCGGTCAGCTCTTCGACCGTAGGGTTGATGAAGACTCGCGGTTCGCTGCGGTCTTCGCTGAGGTCCATCACCACGACCTGCTGGTGCACGTTGACCTGGGTCGCGGCCAGGCCGATGCCGGGGGCTTCGTACATGGTTTCAAACATGTCGTCGATCAGCTGACGCAGGGCGTCGTCGAACACTGTCACCGGCTTGGCGATAGTGCGCAGGCGCGGGTCGGGGAATTCGAGAATGTTCAAGATGGCCATAAGGTCAGGCAGTCACTGTGCGTTTGGTTGAAAAGTCGGGTGGGAGCCGGCCATTGCTGGCCCACTCCCCCCTAAGAACCGTACGTGCGCCTTGTCAGCGCATACGGCTCAAGCCTTCACTAAGCTTCCCATGGAAGCCGGTTTGTCCACATACAGACCACGGGTGTGGAGCTGGTTGTGACAGTTAGGATGTAAGAGTACCCGATTGGCCAGTTCGTCTCCACCGCCAAGGGAGCGGTGGATGACGTGGTGGTCATGCCACCCTGTCTCCCTGGTTATCGGATGCTTACAGAGCAAACACAATCCATTTTGGCTGGCGAAGAGGCTGTTGATTTGTTTCCGGTACTTGAGCTTGCTCAGCATCCGGTCCATCCGCAGTTTCTCGCCTTGAGCCTCCATGGTGGGATCGTAGGGATTGTAATCCCCACTCACCTTCTTGTGTCGCTCGATCGGTGTACTCGCGAGTGAGTACAGCTCGGTCTCCCTTTTGTTTCCTGCCTCATCTATCACCGTGGTGGCAAACACCCAACTCCTGTCGCCTGAGGTCCGGAAATACTTCTTCCTTACCCAGTCGAGGGACTTGTTGGGGTGCCGCCTTTTCGCCCAACGCCAGAGTTTAATAAAGACCCTGTTGTCCATCTGGCTATACGCTTGCTTCGCGACTACTGGTTGGTGGTATAGCGCCCAGCCTCTCAGTTTTGGGTTGAGCATTCGGATCAGGTCCTCTTGCTTAACCGTCTTGTGAGAGTCAATCACCTCTCTTACCTTGCTGTAGAACGCCTTGACGTTCTTCCTGCTCGGTTTGATCAGTAACGTTCCGTCGTATTTCCGGAAATTCCATCCCAGGAAGTCGAAGCCTTCGTCGATGTGGGTGATTTGCGTTTTCTTGAGTGACAGCCGCAGCCCCCGCGTCGCGAGGAACTGCTCTACCCAAGGTTTTACCTCGTTCTCCAGTACCTCTGGAGAGGCACCTGTGATCACGAAGTCGTCTGCGTATCGCACCACATTCACCTTCAGCTTCTTGGCTCTTACCACTCCTAGATACTGCTTCAGAAGCGATTCCAGACCATCCAGTGCTAGGTTTGCCAATGTTGGAGAGATAATCCCTCCTTGCGGCGTACCCGCATCCGTCGCATGCAATTGCCCCTTGTGGATAACTCCAGCTTTTAACCATTGCCGGAGAATCCGTACATCCGTGGGGGCGTTCCTTAATAGCCAGTCGTGGTTGATGTTGTCGAAGAACCCTTCGATGTCTGCATCCAATACCCAGCAGGCCGAGGCCCGTTTGGATAGACACAAGAACAACTGCGCCATCGCATCCGCCGTGGAACGTTCGATCCTGAAACCGTAGCTATTCGGATCGCCTTGGGTTTCAGCGATGGGAGACAGGGCCAGCATGTATAGCGCTTGCATGGCTCTGTCCGTCATGGTCGGTATGCCCAGTGGGCGTTCCCGTCCGTCCGACTTCGGGATGTAGACTCGCCGTAGTGGCCGAGCCTTGTATCCCCGCGTCTTCAACTGACCAACTGCATTCCATTTTGCGTTGGGTGTATCCCAGAGTTGCTTATCGACTCCCGCCGTGCGGCGCCCCTGATTTTCCGTGACTCTCCGTACGGCCAAGTATCTGGCCGACTTCGAGCGGGTGAGCATCCGTTGCAGAGATTTGACTCTGCGCCATTTGCCCTCCCGACAAGCCTTCGCAATTCGCATCTGCATTCCCCGGACATTTCGCTGGACCCGGCGCCAATCGACGTCGTGCCACTGCTGCGGAGTGCCGGAAAGCGCAGACTCACCTTGCTGGCTGAGCTCTTTCATGCTGCTTTCCTCTCAAAGTGAAACCACCCGAGCGGAAGGCGCACGTACCCCACTGAGGGGTGCATGCACCCCGTCAGGGTAGGATTATCAAGGGCCAGTGAAGCCAAGCCCTGAAGTTAATGAGACGGTCTCAGTCAGAGTTATTGCGACGGAAGACCACGCAGAAGTCTGCCCGGTTTCCCGTGGGGTGATGTTCCAACCCCTATCCAAGCCATTACAGCCTGACATTCGCTTTCTCTGCGATCCCATACCCGCACCGCCAACAGTGTTCCTTACGGTTCACCTGCCCAAGGGCAGCGATACGGGCTTACCACGTTCCCTATCTGTCACACGACTGGGTTAGGACCTGCCTTTTCACCGGTGATCTTGTAAGGCGACGTACCCCCAGCTCAGACGGGGGTAACCGATCACGTACCTTTTGGTTCAAGCCTATCAGCAGCTTTGGCTTGGCTATGTTTACGGTGTTTAGTAGCAGTTCACGTATGTTGGCCGTACCAGTCAGCCTAGCGCCTCAACCCGGTACTGCTCCGAGTATCTGCTGTCTCCCTCACAGGAGAACGGCACCCCTTGAAGGGGGGCTACATTGTCGGACGGGCTTCGAACACCACCATTACTAGTGATGCACGCCGTCGTAGGCTACCGTTGGTCGCACAACGAGTCCGCTGCCATCCCGTACTGGCGATGGTTGGACAATGACAGACAGAGCTTTCGCTCATGTCTCCGTTTTGGGGGGGCGGGGACTGCTGTGGCAGCTCGCCTGAGTTGAGTATCTCCTGTTTTGAGGCAGGAGAAGCCCCAGCGGGGATTTCTCCCGCAAGGGTTGAAGCCGCAAGGGCTTGAGTTAGTGTCGTGGAGGTGACCGTTTGAAACGTTTCTTGATTTCTGGCCAGTTAGCCCACGTTGCCAGTCCTAAGCAGAAGATTAGGAGGCTAGTGAGGCAAATGATGCCAAATGTGTCATGACTCATTTCGTACATATCACTTTCCGACGAATGGCACTCCAAGACCGATAAAATCGGCCCGCAGTCGCGCTACCGAGTGCTTAGCGACCTAGGGGTTTCGCCACCGCCGCTGCGGCCGGTCCTTTAAGGCGAGGGACTTCTGGGCGGGTTTTGGTTCAAGGGGATGGATACCCAAGTATTTGATTCCTTTGGGGAATCTCTCAAGCTGACCCGACAGCTTGGGACCGGAGACACGCTACGCGTGTCGCACCTGAGCACACATAATAAAGGCAAACGTGGATTTCAGCACCTGTGAAAGCTCGTCTAGGGTTTTCAGGGCCTGCTTGTCGGCTATTCGATAGACAGGTTGTCAAACCGTTATCAACACAGTTATCCACAGCTTGTGCCACGCCGATGGCCCTTTTCAGATCAAGGATGATCCCCATGTCGAATCACCATTCGTCGCCTGTTGCGCCGGCTGAACTGGAGGCGCGGCTGCGTCTGCACCGCTTGCCGGACACAGGCCTGCGGCGTTTCTGCACATTGCTGGAGGCGTTTGGCAGCGCATCTTCTGCCCTGTGCGCACCGGCCGGCGCCTGGCGCGCGTTAGGCATTCCCCAGGCAGCAATCGACGCGCGGCGTAGTGCCGAAGTGCGCGACGGAGCGCTGGCGGCGATGGCCTGGCTAGAGCAGCCGGGCCAGCATTTACTGATGTTTGACGGGCCTGGTTACCCACCGCTGCTGGGGGAAATCGATGACGCTCCGCCATTGCTGTTTGTCGCCGGCGACCCTGCCCTGCTCGAGCGCCCGCAGCTGGCAATTGTGGGAAGCAGGCGCGCTTCACCGCCAGCCCTCGATACTGCCGCGGCGTTTTCCCGTTACCTGGCACAGGCCGGTTTCACGATTACCAGCGGGTTGGCAGTGGGTATCGATGGCGCCGCTCATCGGGCCGCAATACAGGCCGGTGGGGGTACGATCGCGGTGCTCGGCACAGGGCTGCAAAAACTTTATCCACAGCGGCACACCGCGCTTGCCCAGGCGATTATCGACAGCGGCGGCGCGCTGGTTTCCGAGTACCCGCTGGATGCCGGGCCACAGCCCAGCAACTTCCCCCGGCGTAACCGCATCATTAGTGGCTTGTCGCTGGGCGTGCTGGTGGTCGAGGCCAGCCTGGCCAGTGGTTCGCTGATCACGGCGCGGCTGGCGGCAGAACAAGGCCGCGAGGTGTATGCCATTCCGGGCTCCATCCACCACCCTGGGGCCAAGGGCTGCCACCAGTTGATTCGCGACGGCGCGCTGCTGGTGGAAACCGTGGAGCAGATCATGGAAAGCCTGCAGGGCTGGCAGAACCTGCCACCTGCGGTTGTGGACAAGTTCGACCACCCACTGCTGGCCTTGCTGCACGCGGCGCCCCAGACCAGCGAAAGCCTGGCCCATTGCAGCGAGTTGCCGCTGGCCGAAGTGCTTGCGCAATTGACCGAGCTGGAACTGGAAGGGCGGGTCAGCAATGAAGCCGGGCGTTGGTTTGCCCGCGCGGGCTAAGTACACTGCGCACAGGCAAGTTCATAGGCGGAGTAACAGCAATGGTAAGCAGTTTTCGTGTGCAACAAGCCGCACGTGAGATCCGGGCGGGCGCAGTAATCGCCTACCCAACGGAAGCGGTCTGGGGCCTGGGCTGCGACCCCTGGAACGAGGACGCGGTGTACCGCCTGCTGGCGCTGAAGTCGCGGCCTGTGGATAAAGGCCTGATCCTGGTCGCCGACAATATCCGTCAGTTCGACTTTTTGTTTGAAGATTTCCCCGAGGACTGGATCGACCGTATGGGCAGCACCTGGCCGGGGCCCAATACCTGGCTGGTGCCGCACCAGGACCTGTTGCCGGAGTGGGTGACCGGCCAGCATGACACCGTAGCGCTGCGGGTCAGTGACCACCCGGTGGTGCGCGAACTGTGCGCGCTGGTGGGGCCGTTGATTTCCACCTCGTGCAACCCCGGCGGGCGCCCGGCGGCGAAGACCCGGTTGCGGGTGGAGCAGTACTTCCATGGCCAGCTAGACCTGGTGCTGGGTGGGGCGCTGGGGGGGCGGAAGAATCCGAGTGTGATTCGGAATTTGGCTACTGGCGAGGTCGTTCGCCCGGGCTGATATCTGTCTACAAGCCTTCCGCAGATTTCTGATTTGTCTCGGTTCGCGGGTGATCGTGTGAGGGCTGACGGGTGCCAGCCTTGAAACTTTCTTCGCTTATGAGATCGAGCGCCTGGTTGCCGTTACGCGGTCTGCGTGCGCCAAATCGATTGAGGGTGTGGCCTAGGCCCGATTGCCCAAAAAACAAAGGCCGCATAAGCGGCCCAAATGGTAAGGATGTACTCGCCCGGATAACTTGAGCTCAGCCGACGCACCAGTACAACCTGAAGCAGAAACGCTACGCTTCCAAACCAGCATGGTCAAGGCAGTGCCCTTTCTCTCACGTGCTGTGCATGCGCCTCCTGTTGCCATTTGCGTGATCAGGGTTTTCTGAATCTTACCAAAATGGCTGTCCAGCTTGCGGCTTGGGAAATATCCTACGAGCCGCGTCCCCTGCCATTACCTTCTCAGTGGGAACCTCTGCCCTTAGGCTTCAACCGTCGCTGAATAACTTGGCGATCGGGTGTGGTAACCCGAACCGGAGAGTTCCTGGCAGTCAATGGCGGCTGTACGCGGGAGGCTTTGTGCCTGCCGGGTTTTGGGAACTTTCTCCGGTTTACCACCCCGTGTACAGCTGCCACCTAATCGTGTGGTAACGGATAGGTGGGGCATTGAAGCGAGAGTTTCCAATGAAAAAGATAGTGCCCGACCCACCCCTACCC
>NZ_QJRK01000050.1:0-53881 GCF_003205245.1 Pseudomonas sp. MB-090624
AGCATTGGAACCACCTGATCCCATCCCGAACTCAGCAGTGAAACGATGCATCGCCGATGGTAGTGTGGGGTTTCCCCATGTGAGAGTAGGTCATCGTCAAGATTCATTTCGCAAAACCCCTATCTGCACATGCAGGTAGGGGTTTTGTCTTTGTGCTCCAAAAAAGTCCCCCGGCCTCACAACAATCCCTGTGGGAGCGGGCGCGCCCGCGAAGCAGACAACGCGGTGGCTGGCACCGGCTTTCATGAAATGTACGTCATGTATGCCTGAAGCGTTATAGGGCAGTGCTACGCTCGCGGAAATACTCAGCACGGACATTCACCATGGACATGAACTGGCACCAGGCATTGCAAGAGAGCCTGAGTTGGCTGGCAATCGCCTCGTTCATCACCTTTGTCGGCTTCACAGCCGCCGCTATTCTGGCCATACGCTACACCCGCTGGGGCAGCCAGTTCTGGCAACTTGCGGGGCCTTATTTCAGTTACAAACGCAGTTGGCGGCCACTGCTGGTGTTTGCCTTGCTGCTGGTCCTGACGTTGTTTTCCGTACGCCTCAATGTGCTGTTCTCGTTCTGGTACAACGGGTTCTACAGCGCTCTCCAAGGCTTGAATCAAGGGGCATTCTGGTACCTGCTCGGGGTCTTCGCCGTGCTGGCCAGCATCCATGTGCTGCGCTCGCTGTGCTCTTTCTATGTGAACCAGGCCTTCAGCATCACCTGGCGGGTATGGTTGACCGAGCGCCTGACCCGTGACTGGATGCACGGTGATGCTTACTACCGTGGACAATTTCTTGCCGAACCGGTCGACAACCCCGACCAGCGTATCGAGCTGGACGTAAACGCCTTCGTCAGCAACTCCCTGTCCTTGGCCTTGGGGGCAGTCAGTGCGCTGGTGTCCCTGGTGGCGTTCACCGGGATCCTCTGGGGGTTGTCAGCGCCGTTGGCCGTGGCCGGTGTTGAAATTCCCAGGGCGATGGTGTTTGCCGTGTACCTGTATGTGGTCGTCGCCACCTGGATCGCCTTCCGCCTGGGCCAGCCTTTGATTCGCCTGAACTTCCTCAACGAAAAGCTCACCGCCAACTTCCGCTATGCGCTGATGCGCCTGCGTGAGAATGCCGAGAATGTCGCTTTCTACCAAGGTGCCGAGGTTGAGCGGGGCACCTTGCTGGGGCGCTTCGCGGCACTGATCGTGAATGCCTGGGCGCTGGTATTCCGAAACCTCAAGTTCAGTGGTTTCAACCTGGGGGTCAGCCAGGTGGCAGTCGTGTTCCCGTTCATTCTGCAGGCACCGCGCTTCTTCAGCGGGGCAATCAAGCTGGGTGACGTCATGCAAACGTCTCAGGCATTTGGGCAGGTGCAGGATGCACTCTCGTTCTTTCGTGAATCGTACGATGCATTCGCGCAGTACCGGGCTACGCTGGACCGTCTGACCGGTTTTCTCGATGCCAACGCGCAGGCAAGGGCATTGCCGCGGGTACTCACCGCGGAGCAGGCCCATGCGCTGCAGATTGCCGACCTGAAAGTGCTGCGCCCGGACGGACACGCCCTGATCACTGACCTGAACCTGAGCCTGCAAGCTGGCCAGGCGCTGTTGATCAAGGGGCCTTCAGGCAGCGGCAAGACCACCCTGCTACGCGCCCTGGCTGGCCTGTGGCCCTATGCCGAAGGGGAGGTGCGGCGCCCACTGGGCCATCAGGCGCTGTTCCTGTCGCAGCGTCCCTATTTGCCTTTGGGGGACCTGCGCACGGTCATTGCCTACCCGGCGGTGGGGCAGCCCGAGGATCAGGCGCGTATGCAGCAGGTACTGCACCAGGTCAATCTTGGGCACCTGGCCGAGCGCCTGGAGGTCAGCTGCGATTGGTCGCATATTCTGTCGGTGGGCGAGCAGCAGCGCCTGGCTTTTGCCCGGGTTCTGTTCAACCGGCCGCAGGTGGTGTTTCTTGATGAGTCCACCTCAGCGATGGATGAGGGGCTCGAGCATGCCCTGTATGCGCTGCTGCGCTCGGAAATGCCTGGGGCACTGTTGCTCAGTGTCGGGCACCGCAGCACCCTGGCAGGTTTTCATACTCACCGGCTGGAGGTGGATGGGCGTGGCGGTTGGTCATTGGTGGCGCAGGCGCCTGCGCTGGCATAGTGTTCAGCATGCCTGCCTCGCAGCATGCCAAGCACTACGCACCAGCCCGCCACCCGAGGCACTTGATGAAAGCTACCCGTTTGACCCTTATTTGCCATGCCCTGACTCAGGCCCAGAAGACCGGCCGCCTGCACTGCGCCGACGACGGCATCCTGCCGCTTTCGCAACCGCCGGCGCCTCTCCTGCCAGCGGTGCAACTGCTGACGGCGCCAGAGCGGCGCGCCTGCGAAACAGCGGCGTGGTTGTCGAGCACGGTGCATGTCGAGCCCGCCTTGGCCGATTGCGACCTCGGGCATTGGCAGGGCATGGCGCTGAAGCAGTTGCAGGCCGAGCAGCCAGAAGCGTTGGCCGATTGGTTGCAGGAGCCAGCCAGTAACGTGCATGGCGGGGAGTCGTTCGCTGCGCTGTGCCAGCGGATGGCCGCCTGGCTGGCGGCTTTCGACAGGCCGGGTGAATGGCTGGCGGTAACCCATCCGCAGGTCATGCGTGCCGTGCTGGTGCAGGTACTGGGCTGCCCGATGAGTGCCGGGCAGCGTATCGATGTGTTGCCGCTGTCACGCCTGGAACTGAGCCATACCGGGCAGTGGCGGTTGCGCCTGGGTGAGGTTCAGAACGCCAGCTTGTAGCCGATCAACAACAGCATGGCGGCCAGGCACGGACGCAGCACGCGGTCGGAGATCCGCCCGGTCAGGTGGCTGCCCAGGTAGATGCCCGGCAGAGAACCCAGCAGCAGGTAGCCCAGTAGCGACCAGTCCATATTGCCCATGCCGGCATGGCCAAGGCCTGCCACCAGCGTTAGCGGCACGGCATGGGCGATTTCCGTACCGACCAGGCGACGGGTGACCAGAAACGGGTAGAGCAGGAATAACGCCACGGTACCCAGGGCGCCGGCGCCGATGGAGGTCAGGGTCACCATCACCCCCAGCACCACGCCGGTCAGCACGGTGAGGGTGTTCAGGGTACCTGCGCTGAGGTGGTAGTGATCGCCGGCATGGTGGCTGGCGAAAGCCTGCAGCCGCGATTTGAACAGAATGGCCAGCGCGGTGAGGATCAACACCACCGCCAGGCCTTGCTTGATGATGGCATTAAGCGCCGATGTGTCGGTATGCAGGGTGCTCAGGAACCACAGGGTCAATGCGGCCGCAGGCACGCTGCCGAGGCTGAGCAGGCCGGTGATCTTCCAGTCGATGTTCTTGTTGCGTGCATGCACCCAGACGCCACTGGCCTTGGTGATGGCGGCATAGAGCAGATCGGTGCCGACGGCCGTCGCCGGGTTGATACCGAACCACAGCAGGATCGGGGTCATCAGCGAACCGCCACCGACGCCGGTCATACCGACGATGAAACCCACGACCAGTCCCGCAATGGTGAAACCAAAAGAACCTACATCCATACGCTACTCGACCGCCCAACATTGCCCGTTATCGGATGCAGCCAGCATATAGATTTTTTTATAGCCAAATAGACTTGTTCGTTATTAGGTTATAACCGGGTAAAGATGGGGGCGCTGGGCGCCCCCCGGCTTCTCAGATCCGGAAACTCCCCACCAGCTGCTTCAAGCGGCCGGCCTGCTGCGCCAGTTGATCGCAGTGGCGCAGGGTTTCGTTAAGGTTCTCCACCCCTTGCTGGTTCAGCGCATTGATCTGGGTAATGTCCAGGTTGAGGCTTTCGACCACGGCGGTCTGCTCTTCGGTCGCGGTGGCCACCGACTGGTTCATGCCGTCGATTTCGCCAATACGCTGGGTGACGCTGGCCAGCCGCTCACCGGCCTGGTTGGCCACTTGCACGGTTTGCTCGCTGGACACCTGGCTGGTGTTCATGGTGTGCACCGCTTCGCGTGAACCGACTTGCAGGCTGGTGATCATGCGGTGGATTTCTTCTGCCGATTCCTGGGTCCGGTGGGCCAGGTTGCGCACCTCGTCGGCCACCACGGCAAAGCCTCTACCCGCTTCGCCCGCGCGTGCTGCCTCGATCGCAGCGTTCAGTGCCAGCAAGTTGGTCTGCTGCGAGATGCCTTTGATCACGTCCAGGATCTTGCCGATTTCATCAGTGCTGGCATTGAGCGTTTCAATCTGTGCGCACGATTCGCTGATGCGCTGCGACAGCGCAGTCATGGCGTTGATCGCTTCTTCCACCACTTCCCGGCCACCGTGGGCCTGCTCGCTGGCACCACTGGCATGCTGCGAGGCATCTGCGGCGTTGCGCGCGATTTCCTGGGTCGCGGCGCCAAGCTCGTTGATGGCTGCGGCCACGCTGTTGGTGCGCATGCTCTGCTCTTCGGAGCCACTGATCGACGCATTCGACGCGCTGACCACTTTCTCCGACAGGTCATGCACCAGGCGGGTGGCCGACGACACTTCGCTGATCGAGGCGTGAATGCGTTCGACAAAGCGGTTGAACGACGTTGCCAGTTCGCCGAATTCGTCCTGGTTCTGCACCACCAGACGGCGGGTCAGGTCGCCTTCACCCTCGGCGATGTCGCGCATGGCGCGGCCCATGGTGGTCAGCGGGCGCATCAGTAGTGGAATCAGCAGGCCCAGCAGGCCGGCAATGGCCGCCACGGCAATCAGCATGGCGATGATGGCCGATGTGCGGAACTGGCTGAGTGCGGCGTAGGCCTTGTCCTTGTCGATCGACAAGCCGATGTACCACTGGGCCGAAGGCAGCCCGGCGACCGGCGCGAACGAAATGATCCGGTCCTGGCCGTTCAGGGTGACATCCTGCATGCTGGCGGCAACGCGCAGGTCGCTGCCGGGGTAGATGTCCTTCAGGTTTTTCATGACCTGGTCTTTGTTCGGGCTGACGATCACCTGGCCATTGGCATCGGCGAGGAAGGCGTGGCCGAGGCCACCGAAATCCACCGAGTTGATGATCTCCACCAAGGTATCGAGGGTCAGGTCACCGCCAACCACACCAATCATTTCCCCCGTGGCCTTGCTTTTCACCGGGGTGGCGATAGTGACCATCAGGCCGCCGACCGCACCCTGGTACGGTGGCGTCAGCACCGTTTGCCCGGCATTGGCCGCCGCTGCATACCAGGGCCGTTGCCGTGGGTCGTAGCCGGCAGGCATCTGGGCGTCCGGGCGCTGGGTGAACACGCCGTTGGCCTGACCGAGGTAGGTGAACAGGAAGTTGCGCGTGTAGGAGGGTTGCTCGATCAACCCGGCCAGGGTCTCGCCGGCACCCTGCTGGCCGATATCCTGGGCCAGGTTTTCCAGCACCAGGATGCGGCCGCTCATCCAGTTTTGCACGCTGCTGGCGGTCAAGGCCCCGGCCTGCTGCACCGAGGCTTCTATGTTCTGGCGGATAGTGTTGCGTTGCAGGTAGTCGTTATAAAGCGTGAACAGGGCGAATGCCAGGACCACGACGCCGCAGGCACTGAGCAGGATCTTGTGGCGAAATTTCAGGTTCATGTTTCGAGACCTTGAGCCAATGTGGGGAGGACGCAGCGCGCTTATGACGTTCTGCGGGGCCTATCGACCGGGATATCGGCTCGGGGGGTAAAACATTGAAGTACTTACAGTAATTTCTTACAGACCTTTCGACAGACGGCACTCAGCCCTTGGTCAGTTGCTCTATCAGCAACCTCGCCGCTTGCTGCAGTGGCTGTTGTTTGCGCCACAGGATATGCACCGGCAGTTGCAACTCGTTGCGCGTATTACGAAAGGCCAGGCGCACCAAGCGCCCGGTTGCCAGCAGTGGGGCTACCCGAGACAACGGCAGGTCGCCCCAGCCCAGGCCGGCTTCGACCATCTGCAGGGCCAGGTCGAAGCTGTCGGTCGACCAGTGCGTGGCGCCGATCAGCGGGCGTGGATCGGCCAGCGGCAGGTCCCGGCTGCGCACGAGGATCTGGCGCACCCGGGTCAGGTCTTCGAGGTAGTGGATGCGTGCTTCACGCAGCGCCGGGTGGCTAGGGGCGAGGGTGGCTACCAAGGCTTCCATACCGATATGTTGAAAGCCCCGGCGCGCATCCACCTGCAGGCCAGCGAAGGCCACGCAAAGATCGGCGCGGCCGCTGTCCAGCAAGTGCAGGGCCTCTTCCTGCGGGGCGCTGAGCAAAGCGATATCGAGCAATGGGTGGCGCACACCGAGGTCGGCGATAGCCGCCAGCAACGGGCGGTGATCGATGTCCGGCACCACCGCCAGCGTCAGGCTGCTTTCAAGCCCCTGCGAGAGCTCCAAGGCATGGACTTGCAACAGCCCGAGTTGCTCGGCAATCAGCCTGGCGTGCGGTTCCAGGGCCAAGGCCCGGGCGGTGGGCCGAACTTCGCGGGGCCCGCGTTCGAACAAGCTGTATCCCAGCTCCGCTTCCAGATTGCCAATGGCCATGCTGACCGCCGACGGGACCCGTTTGAGGGCGCGAGCGGCGGCGGAGAACGAGCCGCGGTCGAGCACGGCAAGAAACAGCTGGATGTTGTCGCTGGAAAAGTTCATGGCAGCCTCCTGTCAGCAGATCTGACAGCTGCTGACTTTTGCTGTCAAGCGAGGTGAAGCATTATCGCACGCTTCGTTATTGGGATTGGAGGGCAATGCAGGTGCAGGGTTTGAAGCGCAAACTGGTGTATGTGACGTGCTATGAGCTGATAGGGCTGAGCATGTCGACCCTCGGGCTGGCTTATCTGTCAGAGACCCAGGCGTCGCATACCGGGCCATTGGCGGTGATGATCACAACCATTGCCATGCTCTGGAACCTGATTTTCAACACGTTGTTCGAGCGCTGGGAAAGCCGCCAGGCCAAGCGCGGCCGCAGCGTGGCGCGACGGGTGGCGCATGCGGTCGGCTTTCAGCTGACCCTGGTGGTGTATCTGATCCCGCTGATTGCCTGGTGGCTGGACATGACACTGGTAGAGGCACTGCTGGTGGACATGGCGTTCATTGTGCTGATCCCTTGCTACACCTTCGCCTACAACTGGGTGTTTGACCGGATCTTCGGCTTACCGACCTCGGCCATGGCCAAGGCTTGACTCGGGCGCTACAGGCCACCGCCTGGTACACCCGCTGCTGGACCGGTGCATGGCCGTCAGGAGCGGGCTTGGCCCTTGCGCGCGGGCTACGCCAGGTCGAGTTTCTCCTCCAGCCGGTCGAGGTGGGTGTGCATGAGCCCCAATGCCGCCTCGGCATCGCCTTGCTCCACGGCATCGATGATCGCCGCGTGTTCTTCCCACGCACAATGTTCGCAGCACGGCGACTCGTAGCGGGCAATGATCAGCGAGGTCATCGGCACCAGGCCGTTGAGAAACCGTGCCAGGGGCGCATTGGCCGCCACTTGCGCCAGTTTGAGGTGGAACTCGCCACCCAGGCGGATCGCCGCGCAACGCTCGCCACTTTCATGGTGCTGGCGCTCACGTTCAACCAACTGGCGCAGTTGGCGTATCTGCGCAGGGCGGGCGCGCTGTGCGGCCAGGGTGATCAGGGTGGTCTCCGCCAGCCGCCGGGCACTGAGCACCTGCCGCGCCTGCTCGGGGTCAGGGGCTGCCAGGTGCGCGGTGTGGCTTGGGCGCTGCACCACCACTTGCTGGTCACACAGGCGCCCGAGCACGCGGCGGATCACGGTACGGCTGACCCCAAACGCCTGGCCCAACGCCTGCTCGGGCAGCAGGCTGCCGGGGGGCAGGCGCTGTTCGAGAATGGCGTCGAACAGCCGTGGGTAGATTTGCTCGGCCGACAGGCGGGTTTCGCCGGCCGCGAGCAGGGCAGGCAAGTGGGGGGCGGCGTTCATGGTCGCTCTCCTCAGGTCATGGATGCAGGTGTTCATCCGGGATGTTCAGCGGGATGCCCATGCGCGCGCCCTCGGCCAGGATGTGCTGGCGCATCTGGGCACTGGCCAGGGCACTGTTGCGTTCGCGAATGGCGCGTACCACTGCCTCGTTCTCCTTCAGCCTTGCCGCCAGATGCTCCGGTGAGTTGCGCAGCATGTCGGCGCTCTGTTTAAGGGCGTTGCCGGTCTGCTGCACGACACTCTGGAAGATCGGGTTGGTGGTCAGGGCGAAGAGGGCCTCATGGAAAGCGATATAGGCCCTGACCCCAGCTTCGCTGTCATCGGCCTCCAGCGCTTCGCGCATGTCCATCAGGGTGAGGCGCAACTGGCCAACATCCTGGCTGTTGGCCGATTGTGCCACCAGGCCGACGATGAACGGTTCAAGGGTGTAGCGCAGTTCCAGTACGTCAGCCAGGCTGGCGGCGGCGCTGGTATCCAGCCCCGGTTCCAGGGCGGCAGCTTCGGCCTCCAGCACCAGTACACCCTTGCCCGGCAGCGCGCGCACCAGGCCCAGGGTTTCCAACACGGTTACCGCTTCGCGCAGGCTGGGCCGGCTGATGCCCAGTTGTTCAGCCAGCTCGCGCTGGCCTGGCAGCATGTCGCCGCTGCGCCACTGGCCGCGGGCCAGGGCCTGGCGGAGTTTTTCCACCACTGAATTGACGACGGTCGATGAGCTGATCACGGTTCGCTCCTTGAAGGGCCGGCATCAGTGCCGGCCACGTTCGCTCAGAATTCCTGCTGGTGGGCATTGGGCTGTTTGCGTGGCAACGGGGCAAAGCCGGGTTTGCCTGCCAGTACGTTGTTGGCACGCTCCAGGTCGATGTCCTTTTCCCAGCGGGCAATCGCCACGGTGGCTACACAGTTGCCGATCAAGTTGGTCAGTGCCCGGCCGATGCCCATGAACCAGTCCACGGCAAGTACCAGCACCAGGCCGACAACCGGAATCGCCGGTACGGCAGTCAACGTGGCCGCCAGGATCACCAGCGCCGAGCCAGGGATGCCGTGCGCGCCTTTCGAAGTTACCAGCGACACCAGCAGAATGGTCAGCAGGTCAGTCATCTCCAGCGGTGTGCCGGTGGCGTTGGCGATGAACACGATGGCCAGCGTCAGGTAGATGGAGAAACCGTCCAGGTTGAACGAGTAGCCGGTGGGAATCACCAGCCCCACCGTGGAACTGCCGATGCCCAGGTGTTCCAGCTTGCGCATGATCTGCGGCAGAACGGCGTCGGAAGAGGCGGTGCCCAGCACGATGGTCAGCTCTTCACGCAGGTACTTGATCAGTGGCAGCAGTTTCAGGCCCGACAGGCGCATCACGGTACCCAGCACGATCAGCACGAAGCCTGCACAGGTCAGGTAGAACAGCGCTACCAGGCCGCCCAGGTGCTGCAGCGATTCCAGGCCGTACTTGCTGGTGGTGAAGGCGATGGCACCGAATACACCGATCGGGGCCAGGCGCACGATCATGCCCATGATACGGAAGATCACATGGCTCAGTTCGTTGATCAGCCGCGAAATGCCGGCGGCCGAGTCGCCCACCAGGTTCAATGCGCTGCCGAAGAGCACCGAAAACAGCAGCACCTGAAGGATGTTGTTGTCGGCGAAGGCGCCGATCACCGAGGTAGGGATCAGGTCCATGAAGAACGCTGCGGCGCCATGGATGTGTTGACCGCGCTCGGCCAGGCTGCTGGCATCGGCACTGGACAGTTGGTCCAGGTGAATATTGGCGCCGCTGCCGATGCCGCTGCTGAAGGCGAATACCAGGCCGATCACCAACGCCAAGGTGGTCAGCACTTCAAAGTAGATTACCGACTTCAAGCCGATGCGCCCGACCTTTTTCAGGTCGCCCGCGCCCGAGATACCACTGACCACCACGCAGAACACGATCAGGCCGATGAGCATCTTGATCAGCTTGATGAAGCCGTCGCCTAGGGGTTTGAGTTGTAGCGAAAGGTCGGGGAAGCTGAGGCCGCAGGCAATGCCGAGGGCAAGGCCAAGTACGACTTGCAGGAATATCGAACGCGAGCACCATTTGAGCATGGGAGAAGTCTCAGATCGGTGTCCTTGCTTCGGTAGCCGCACGGGGCGAAAGAGCGCAGGACTTAATTATTGTGGTCTTACCGGTTTGTTCAGCGCGATGCCATAAAAGCGCGAAAAAACGTTCTTTGCAAGGGTTTTTGGCCTTACCGGTCTGACCAGTTATGGGGCAATTGGGCCTGCCGCGCTCTAGTTCGGTGCGCAGCGTGACGTTCATGGTTTGAGCAGGGCATGCGAGCAAGCAGGCTCCCGTGCCGCTGATACCCTTGAACCTGATTCGGGCTGGGCCCGCCCCATACGGCCAGTGCAAACTACCTGCCAATCCCGCCTCGCGTTCGCCATTTCTTGTGGTGCATCAAGCCCGAGCCCTCGAAACCGGGCAAAAAAAAACGGCACCTGCCAGAGGTGCCGTTTTCGCTACGTGCCAACTTTACTTGTGCAGCTCTTGCGCCGCGTACAGCGTGTTCTCCAGCAGGCACGCCCGGGTCATTGGCCCAACCCCGCCCGGCACTGGGGTGATCCAGCCGGCGCGGGGCAGGGCGGTCTCGTAGACCACATCGCCGACCAGCTTGCCGTCCGCCTGGCGGTTGATGCCCACGTCAATGACGATGGCGCCTTCCTTGATCCATTCACCTTTGACCAGGCCCGGCTTGCCCGCGGCCACTACCACCAGATCGGCGCGGCCTACATGGCCGGCCAAGTCCTTGGTAAAGCGGTGGCAAACAGTCACGGTGCAGCCGGCCAGCAGCAGCTCCATGGCCATTGGGCGGCCAACGATGTTGGAAGCGCCGACGATGACGGCGTTCATGCCGTACAGATCCTGGCCGGTGCTTTCCAGCAGGGTCATGATGCCTTTTGGTGTGCACGGGCGCAGCAGCGGAATACGCTGGGCCAGACGGCCGATGTTGTACGGGTGGAAGCCGTCCACGTCCTTGTCAGGGCGAATGCGTTCGAGCAGCAGCGACGCCTCCAGGTGCGCCGGTAGCGGCAACTGCAGCAGAATACCGTCGACGGCCGGGTCGTCGTTAAGACGGTCGATCAGCTCGGTCAGGGCTTCTTGCGTGGTCTCGGCGGGCAGGTCGAAAGCCTGCGAAATGAAGCCGACCTCTTCGCAGTCCTTGCGCTTGTGCGAGACATAGACTTGGGAGGCGGGGTCGGTGCCGACCAGGATCACCGCCAGGCCCGGCGTACGCAGGCCTTGCTGGCGACGCTCCACGACACGTTGAGCGATCTGCTGGCGCAGGCTGGCGGCGATTGCCTTGCCATCGATTAGGTGTGCAGTCATAGACGCGTGATTAACCATCGAGAAGGAAACAATAAAGAGCGCGCATTCTCGCACGACATGGGCGAAGGGCAAAGGCGGGTGGTCGGGCAAATCCCCTAAGCCCTTAAATAATTTAAATTTTTTTGAAAAAGGTGTTGACGACTTTCGGGGTCGCCTATAAGATTCGCCGCACTTGTCGGGCACAGCCTAGCACTGGTTGGCTAAGTCGGGCAGAATGGGTCGTTTGGCAGTTAGCTGTTAAATACTTGTTCGGTTAGGCTTGAAGCTTAAGCGCCCGTAGCTCAGCTGGATAGAGCATCCGCCTTCTAAGCGGATGGTCGCAGGTTCGAGTCCTGCCGGGTGCGCCATTAGGCAGCTTTGGCAAGCAAGTTGGCTGTAATGCAATATGGTGGGCGTAGCTCAGTTGGTAGAGCGCTGGATTGTGATTCCAGTTGTCGTGGGTTCGATTCCCATCGTCCACCCCATATTTTCGAAGGCGCCTCGATAGCATCTGGCGCCTTTGTTTTAAGCGTTACGCGGACGTGGTGAAATTGGTAGACACACTGGATTTAGGTTCCAGCGGCGCAAGCTGTAAGAGTTCGAGTCTCTTCGTCCGCACCATGTTTTTGTAAGGTTGTACCGTAACACCGCTATATGGTGGGCGTAGCTCAGTTGGTAGAGCGCTGGATTGTGATTCCAGTTGTCGTGGGTTCGATTCCCATCGTCCACCCCATATTTTAAAGAGGCGCCTTGGTCGTGAGATCAGGCGCCTTTTTTGTTTTCATTGCTCCGTCATGCGGGCACTGCACGGTTCAGCACAAAATCTTCGTGAGTCCCCCTTGCAATGCTCTGGTGGCAGCCCAATAAAAGCTGTTAGATTTCAGCCGGTTGAAGCGCCGGCCCCGTTGGCCGGCAGAGGAACAGCCCGATGATTGCAAAAGAAGCCCGTCAGGCCTTGGCGCTGCAGCGCTTTGCCGACGCCAACCCGCAGCTGCTCGAGGAAATTCGCGAGCTGGATGCGCGCGAGCAGGCCCAGCAAATCGAGTGGGCGTTCGAAGATGTGGCCCAGGAGCAGGGGCTGCAGCCCTGGGAGCTGGCGCTGCAACTGATCGCCGAAAGCCCGGAACAGTTGCGGGCCATGCGCCTTGAAACGCATCGAGAGGTCGCCGAGGCGCTGGGCCTGGAGTGGGAAGAATACTGTCAGTTCAACGAAGTCGACCCTGAATAAAGGCAGCGAATTCGCCACTGGCAGTTGTTTGACAAGTTATTACGGCTGCACTGCGCCATGGGCAGGGTGCCGCTCTTGATGAAGGAGGCCCGGCGGCACGCCGTGCGGGCCTTGAAAGCTAATCGACCGGCGTGGTTTCCCGTCGTCCCGTGTGGGGTGACTTCTGCCGCGCGACTCACTAGAATGCTTGCCCTTGATTCTGGAGTCGGGCTAACGCCGGCTAACGTCTGTGCAACGAGGAATATCCATGCAAGTTTCTGTTGAAAACACTTCCGCTCTCGAGCGCCGCATGACCATCGCCGTTCCGGCCGAGCGCGTCGAGAACGAAGTCAACAAGCGTCTGCAACAGACTGCCAAGCGCGCCAAGGTTGCCGGCTTCCGCCCAGGCAAGGTGCCAATGAGCGTGATCCGTCAGCGCTTCGAAGCCGATGCACGCCAGGAGGCGTTCGGTGATCTGGTCCAGGCTTCCTTCTATGAGGCCATCGTTGAGCAGAAGCTGAACCCTGCTGGTGCCCCGTCCGTTGAACCCAAGTCGTTCGAAAAAGGCAAGGACCTGGAGTTCGTCGCCATCTTCGAAGTGTTCCCGGAGTTCACCGTTTCCGGCCTGGAGTCGATCAACGTTGAGCGCCTGAGCGCCGAAGTGGCCGACGCCGACCTGGACAACATGCTGGAAGTGCTGCGCAAGCAGAACACTCGCTTCGAAGCTGTCGAGCGCGCCGCGCAGAACGACGATCAGGTCAACATCGATTTCGTTGGCAAGGTCGACGGTGAAGCGTTCGCCGGTGGCTCTGCCAAAGGCACCCAGCTGGTACTGGGTTCCGGCCGCATGATCCCGGGCTTCGAAGACGGTCTGGTGGGCGCCAAGGCTGGCGAAGAGCGCGTTGTCAACGTGACCTTCCCAGAGGACTACCAGAACCTGGACCTGGCCGGCAAAGCCGCCGAGTTCACCATCACCGTCAACAGCGTTTCGGCCCCTGTGCTGCCTGAGCTGAACGAAGAGTTCTTCGCCCAGTTCGGTATCAAGGAATCGACCCTGGAAGGCTTCCGCGCCGAAGTTCGCAAGAACATGGAGCGTGAGCTGCGCCAGGCAATCAAGACCAAGGTGAAGAACCAGGTCATGGACGGTCTGCTGGCCGCCAACCCGATCGAAGCGCCGAAGGCCCTGCTGGAAAACGAAGTCAACCGTCTGCGCGTCCAGGCTGTTCAGCAGTTCGGTGGCAACATCAAGCCTGACCAACTGCCTGCCGAGCTGTTCGAAGAACAAGCCAAGCGCCGTGTAGTGCTGGGCCTGATCGTCGCCGAAGTGGTCAAGCAGTTCGAGCTCAAGCCGGACGATGCCAAGGTTCGCGAGATGATCGAAGAAATGGCTTCGGCTTACCAGGAGCCTGAGCAGGTCATCGCTTGGTACTACAAGAACGACCAGCAAATGAACGAAGTGCGTTCGGTTGTGCTGGAAGAGCAAGTTGTAGATACTGTTCTGCAGAAAGCGACTGTGACCGACAAGTCGGTCTCGTACGAAGATGCCGTAAAACCAGCCCAGGCACCTGCCGAAGCTGAGTAATACGTTTTCTCTCGTAGGAAAACCCCACAAGCCAGCCTTCGAGCTGGCTTGTGCGTTATCAAGCCATGACTATTTGGGAGTGAGCGCAGGACATGTCCCGCAATTCTTATATTCAGCAGAGCTCTGACATCCAGGCCGCAGGCGGCCTGGTCCCGATGGTTATCGAGCAGTCCGCCCGTGGCGAGCGTGCGTACGACATCTATTCGCGCCTGTTGAAGGAGCGAGTGATTTTCCTGGTTGGCCCGGTTGAAGACTACATGGCCAACCTGGTCGTAGCGCAGATGCTGTTCCTCGAAGCGGAAAACCCGGACAAGGATATCCATCTCTACATCAACTCCCCGGGCGGCTCCGTCACCGCGGGCATGTCGATCTACGACACCATGCAGTTCATCAAGCCGGACGTCTCGACCATCTGCATCGGCCAGGCCTGCAGCATGGGCGCCTTCCTGCTGGCCGCAGGTGCCAAGGGCAAGCGTCACTGCCTGCCGAACTCGCGCGTGATGATTCACCAGCCGCTGGGCGGCTTCCAGGGCCAGGCGACCGATATCGAGATCCATGCCCAGGAAATCCTCAATATCAAGGCGCGCCTGAACGAGTTGCTGGCCTACCACACCGGCCAGGATCTGGAGACCATCAAGCGTGACACCGAACGCGACAACTTCATGAGCGCCTCGCGCGCAGCCGAGTATGGCCTGATCGACTCGGTCTACGACAAGCGGCAACTGGCCTCCTGAACCGGGGGGTCAGAGCAGGTGGGTGCCCAAAGCGCCCACCTGCGGACTTGAAAAAGCCCGCAATTGCCTTCATCTTGTGTTGCAAGCCTACCGGATTGGATCGATCGAATGACTGACACCCGTAACGGCGAGGACAGCGGCAAATTGCTCTATTGCTCCTTCTGCGGCAAAAGCCAGCACGAAGTGCGCAAATTGATTGCCGGGCCCTCGGTATTTATCTGCGACGAGTGCGTCGACCTGTGCAATGACATCATCCGTGAGGAGGTGCAGGAAGCCCAGGCCGAGAGCAGCGCGCACAAATTGCCTTCGCCGAAAGAAATCAGCGGCATCCTGGACCAGTACGTCATTGGTCAGGAGCGCGCGAAAAAGGTGCTGGCTGTAGCGGTGTACAACCACTACAAGCGCCTTAACCAGCGTGACAAGAAGGGTGACGAAGTCGAACTGGGCAAGAGCAACATCCTGCTCATCGGGCCTACTGGCTCGGGCAAGACCCTGCTCGCCGAAACCCTGGCACGCCTGTTGAACGTACCGTTCACCATTGCCGACGCCACCACCCTGACCGAGGCCGGTTATGTGGGTGAAGACGTCGAGAACATCATTCAGAAGCTGTTGCAGAAGTGCGACTACGATGTGGAAAAGGCCCAGATGGGCATTGTCTACATCGACGAAATCGACAAGATCTCGCGCAAGTCGGACAACCCGTCCATCACCCGTGACGTCTCGGGCGAGGGCGTGCAGCAGGCGCTGTTGAAGCTGATCGAAGGCACCGTGGCCTCGGTACCGCCGCAAGGGGGGCGCAAGCACCCGCAACAGGAGTTCCTGCAGGTTGACACCCGCAACATCCTGTTCATCTGCGGTGGCGCGTTCTCGGGCCTTGAAAAGGTCATCCAGAACCGTTCCACCAAAGGTGGCATTGGTTTCGGCGCTGAAGTGCGTAGCAAGGAAGAAGGCAAGAAGGTTGGCGAGTCCCTGCGTGAGGTCGAGCCGGACGATCTGGTCAAGTTTGGCCTGATTCCGGAGTTCGTCGGCCGCCTGCCGGTTCTGGCTACCCTGGACGAGCTGGACGAGGCTGCATTGGTGCAGATCCTCACCGAGCCGAAGAACGCCCTCACCAAGCAGTATGCCAAGCTGTTCGAGATGGAAAGCGTCGACCTGGAGTTCCGCAGCGATGCGCTCAAGGCCGTGGCACGCAGGGCTTTGGAGCGCAAAACCGGCGCCCGTGGCCTGCGTTCTATTCTCGAAGGTGTGCTGCTCGACACCATGTACGAGATCCCTTCGCAGAAGGATGTCAGCAAGGTGGTGATCGACGAGAGCGTCATCGACGGCACTTCGCAGCCGCTGATGATCTACGAGAACAGTGAGCCGCAAGCCAAGGCTGCGCCAGACGCCTGATACAGGCAAAGGCCAGTTTGTGGTTGCAAGCATGAAGGGGCCTACGGGCCCCTTCATGCTTTTCCTGTGCTAATGCTTGTAATTTCCCAAGCCTGCCCCCACATTAGGTCCAAGCATCATTTCCACCGGTTTCCGGCCACAAGGCCGCTGTAGAGGCGAAATCATGAAGACCACCCTCGACTTGCCTCTTTTGCCATTGCGCGATGTCGTTGTATACCCGCACATGGTTATCCCGCTGTTTGTGGGGCGTGAAAAGTCCATCGAAGCCCTGGAGGCTGCGATGACGGGCGAAAAGCAGATCCTCCTGCTGGCCCAGAAAAACCCAGCCGATGATGATCCTGGCGAAGACGCCTTGTACCGTGTCGGTACTGTTGCCACCGTGCTGCAACTGTTGAAGCTGCCTGATGGCACCGTCAAGGTGCTGGTCGAAGGCGAACAGCGTGGCGCCGTCGAGCGCTTCACCGAAGTGGAAGGGCACATCCGTGCCGAAGTTTCGCTGATCGACGAAACCGACTCCGCCGAGCGCGAGTCGGAAGTTTTCGTGCGCACGCTACTGTCGCAGTTCGAGCAGTATGTGCAGCTGGGTAAAAAAGTCCCTGCCGAAGTGCTGTCGTCGCTGAACAGCATCGAAGAGCCAGGGCGGCTGGTCGATACCATGGCTGCGCACATGGCCCTGAAGATCGAGCAGAAGCAGGAAATCCTCGAAATTGTCGACCTCACCGCCCGCGTGGAGCACGTGCTGGCACTGCTGGATGCCGAAATCGACCTGTTGCAGGTGGAAAAGCGCATTCGCGGTCGGGTCAAGAAGCAGATGGAGCGCAGCCAGCGCGAGTACTACCTGAATGAGCAGATGAAGGCCATTCAGAAAGAGCTCGGCGATGGTGACGAAGGCCACAACGAAGTCGAAGAGCTGAAAAAGCGCATCGAAGCTGCCGGCCTGCCCAAGGATGCCTTGACCAAGGCCCAGGCTGAGCTCAACAAGCTCAAGCAGATGTCGCCCATGTCGGCCGAAGCCACCGTGGTGCGCTCGTACCTCGACTGGCTGGTGCAGGTGCCGTGGAAGGCCCAGAGCAAAGTCCGCCTGGACCTGGCCAAGGCCGAGGAAATCCTTGATGCCGACCATTATGGCCTGGAAGAGGTCAAGGAGCGCATCCTCGAGTACCTCGCCGTACAGAAACGGGTGAAGAAAATCCGTGGTCCTGTGCTGTGCCTGGTAGGTCCACCCGGCGTCGGCAAGACTTCGCTCGCCGAATCGATCGCCACCGCCACCAACCGCAAGTTCGTGCGCATGGCACTGGGCGGGGTGCGTGACGAAGCCGAGATCCGTGGTCACCGTCGTACCTACATCGGTTCGATGCCGGGCCGCCTGATCCAGAAGATGACCAAGGTGGGTGTACGCAACCCGCTGTTCCTGCTCGATGAAATCGACAAGATGGGCAGCGACATGCGTGGCGACCCTGCCTCGGCGTTGCTCGAAGTGCTCGACCCGGAGCAGAACCACAACTTCAATGACCACTACCTGGAGGTCGACTACGACCTCTCGGACGTCATGTTCCTGTGCACCTCGAACTCTATGAACATTCCACCGGCGCTGCTGGATCGCATGGAAATCATCCGCCTGCCGGGGTACACCGAGGACGAGAAGATCAACATCGCCATCAAGTACCTGGTGCCCAAGCAGGTCAAGGCCAACGGCTTGAAGAAAGACGAGTTGGAGGTCGATGTCTCGGCGATTCGCGACATCATCCGCTTCTACACCCGTGAGGCCGGTGTGCGTGGCCTGGAGCGGCAGATCGCCAAGGTTTGCCGTAAAGTGGTCAAGGAACATACCGGGCAGAAGCAGGTCAAGGTCAAGGTGGCCAGCGAACAGCTGGAGCACCTGCTGGGCGTGCGCAAGTTCCGCTACGGCCTGGCCGAGCAGCAAGACCAGATCGGCCAGGTTACCGGCCTGGCCTGGACCCAGGTGGGTGGCGAGTTGCTGACCATCGAAGCCGTGGTTATCCCGGGCAAGGGCCAACTGATCAAGACGGGCTCGCTGGGCGATGTCATGGTCGAATCGATCACTGCCGCGCAAACCGTGGTGCGCAGCCGCGCCCACAGCCTGGGTATAGCCGCCGGCTTCCACGAGAAGCACGACGTGCACATCCACATGCCCGAAGGGGCCACACCGAAAGACGGCCCGAGTGCCGGTATCGGCATGTGCACCGCGTTGGTCTCGGCCCTTACGCAGATTCCGGTGCGCGCTGATGTCGCCATGACGGGTGAAATCACCTTGCGCGGCCAGGTGCTGGCAATTGGCGGGTTGAAGGAAAAACTGCTGGCAGCACATCGGGGCGGTATCAAGACGGTCATCATTCCGGAGGAGAACGTTCGCGATCTGAAGGAAATTCCGGAAAATATCAAACAGGATCTGCAGATCAAACCCGTCAAATGGATTGACGAAGTCCTGCAAATTGCGCTGCAATACGCCCCGGAGCCCTTGCCAGATGTGGCTCCTGAGATCGTCGCGAAAGAAGAGAAGCGCGACAGCGATGCCAAGGAAAGAATCAGCACGCATTAGTGGTTTTTGTCTGGGAGGCTTTCCTTGACAGTTTTTTCGAGGCCTTGCTATAAAGCGGCTCGTTATTGTCAACAAGCCTCCCAACGTACGTTTCGTAAGCTTTCCATTACATACTTAGAAACAAACTCAATAGAGAAATAAGGGGACTTAGAGTGAACAAGTCGGAACTGATTGACGCTATCGCCGTATCGGCTGACATTTCCAAAGCTGCTGCAGGTAAGGCTCTGGACGCTGTGATCGACTCCGTAACCGGTGCCCTGAAAGCAGGCGACGACGTCGTTCTGGTTGGCTTCGGAACCTTCTCGGTCAAAGAGCGCGCCGAGCGCACTGGCCGTAACCCACAAACCGGCAAGGCGATCAAGATTGCAGCCGCCAAGGTTCCAGGTTTCAAGGCAGGCAAAGGCCTGAAAGACGCCGTCAACTAAGTCGTCTTCAGCCGGACCCGGCCAGGCCTGGTCCGAGCACGCTGATGGCGGGGCGCAAACGTTCCCGCCTGACACGTTTGCTAAGCAAAGGCGCATCCTCGGATGCGCCTTTCTTTTATCAGGATTCTACCCACGCTCCGCGGTTGTCGACGCAGTGGTACAGCCGTTTCTGGGGGACGCATGCTGCAAAATATCAGGGACAATTCACAAGGTTGGATTGCCAAGTCCATCATCGGCCTAATCGTCGTATTGATGGCGTTGACCGGTTTCGAAGCCATTTTTCAGGCCGCCACACATAGCCAGGACGCCGCCAAGGTAAACGGCCAGACCATCAGCCAGAACGAGCTGAGCCAGGCGGCCGACATGCAGCGCCGCCAGCTGATGCAACAGTTGGGCAAGGACTTCGACCCAGCGCTGCTGGATGAAAAACTGCTGCGTGAAGAGGCCCTCAAGGGCCTGATCAGCCGCAAGCTCTTGCTGCAGGGGGCTGAAGACGCCAAGTTCGCCTTCTCCGATGCCGCGCTGGATCAGGTGATCCTGCAAACGCCGGAGTTCCAGGTAGACGGTAAATTCAGCGCCGATCGCTTCGACCAGGTCATTCGCCAGATGGGTTATGGCCGCATGCAGTTCCGCGACATGCTGGCCGAGGAAATGCTCATCGGCCAGTTGCGCACCGGCCTGGCCGGCAGCAGCTTCGTCACCGACCAGCAAGTCGATGCCTTCGCCCGCCTCGAGAAGCAGACCCGCGACTTCGCCTCCCTGACCTTCAAGGCCGACCCGGCCGCGGTCAAGGTCAGCGACGCCGAGGTCAAGGCGCACTACGACCAGCACGCCAAGGAGTTCATGTCGCCTGACCAGGTGGTGATCGACTACATCGAGCTGAAAAAGTCTGCCTACTTCGACCAGGTCAAGGTGACCGACGAAGAGCTCAAGGCCCAGTACGAGAAAGAAATCGCCAACCTCGCCGAGCAACGCCACGCGGCGCACATCCTGATCGAAGTGAACGACAAGGTCAGCGATGCACAGGCCAAGGCCCGTGCTGAAGAGATCGAGCAGCGCCTGGCCAAGGGTGAGAACTTTGCCACCCTGGCCAAGGAGTTCTCCCAGGACCCGGGTTCGGCCGGCAACGGTGGTGACCTTGGTTTCGCCGGCCCGGGTGTGTATGACCCGGCCTTCGAAGAGGCGCTGTACAAGCTGCAGGATGGCCAGGTATCGGCGCCGGTGCGTACCCAGTTCGGTTACCACCTGATCAAGCTGTTGGGCGTACAGGCGCCAGAGGTGCCGACCTTCGCCAGCCTGAAGGACAAGCTTACCCGTGACCTGAAGACCCCGCTGGTCGAGCAGCGTTACGTGGATGCCAGCAAGCAGCTGCAGGATGCTGCCTATGAGGCTTCCGACCTGGCCCAGCCGGCCCAGGACCTGAACCTCAAGGTCCACACCTCTGCACCATTCGGTCGCGAAGGCGGCGAAGGCATTACTGCCAACCGTTCGGTGGTGCAGGCTGCGTTTTCCGAAGAAGTACTCGACGAGGGGGCCAACAGTACCGCCATCGAGCTCGACCCGGAAACCACCGTGGTATTGCGCGTCAAGGAGCACCGCAAGCCTGAGCAACTGCCGCTGGAGGCAGTGGCCCAGAATATCCGCCAGCACCTGGCCAAGGAGAAGGCCACGGCCGAACTCAAGGCCAAGGCGGACAAGCTGATCGCCGGCCTGCGCGACGGTTCCATTGCTGCTGGCAGTGTGCATGAGGGCCAGGGCTGGAAAACCCACGAAGCCGTGACCCGCGGTGAGGAAGGCATCGATCCTGAGGAGCTGCAGGCGCTGTTCCGCCTGGCGAAACCGCAAGCCAAGGACAAGCCGGTGTATGGCAGCGTCGTGCTGCGTGACGGTAGCCTGGTGGTGCTGCAGCTCAAGGGCGTCAACGAAGGCACTACCGCCACCGACGAAGAGAAGCAGCAGATTCGCCGCTACCTTGCCTCGCGTGCCGGCCAGCAAGACTTCGCGGCCTACCGCAAGCAGCTGGAAGCCAATGCCGACATCACCCGTTACTGACGTGATCGCTGCATGACGAACGGGCCGCCTAAAGAGCGGCCCGTTCTGTTTCTGCTGCCTGCTCCGGCCTAGCGCTTCACCCCTTCATGATTATCCAGCGTGTCCCGCGCGATCTCGCGCCCCAGGGCAATCAGCTCGGGCGCCTTGTAGAATTCGAAGAACCGGCATACCCGTTTCGGCACGTTGATCAGCACATCCGGCGGATAGCCGGCGATCTTGTACTGTGCCAATGAGGTCTGCATGACCTCGAAACTCTGGTTGATCAAGTCCAGCAGGGAGGCTGGGCCCACGTTGTCGATGATGAACGAACCGGTAGCCGACTTCGGCGCGCCTTCGCGCTCTGGCGCAGCCGCCGGCTGCTGTGTGCCCGGGCTGGCGGCTTCGCTTTGCCATGGGTTGGGCTGTGCCAGCCCTTCAGCGACGATTTCCTGTTCGATGCGGATCAATTCTTCGGCCGGTTTGCGCCGGAACGGCAGGTGTGCGCCCAATGAACTGAGCAAGGCATCGAAGCGCATCTTGAACGCTGCCGGGCGCTCGATCACGGGCAGCTGGTACTGCTTCTGGTTGGTGGCGTTGAGGTTGACCGCGATGATCAGGTCGCAATGGCTGGACACCACCGGCACGATCGGCAGCGGGTTCAGGATACCGCCATCAACCAGCATGCGGTTGCCCTGCATTACCGGTGTAAACAGGCTGGGGATGGCCGCCGAGGCGCGCATGGCCTGGTGCAGGCAGCCCTCCTGAAACCATATCTCCTGCTGGTTGGTCAGGTCGGCGGCAACCGCCGTGTAGGGGATGCGCAGTTGCTCGATATTGATCTCGCCGACGATCTTGCGGATCTGCCCGAATACCTTGTCACCGCGAATGGCGCCCAGGCGAAAGCTGACATCCACCAGGCGCAGCACATCCAGATAATCAAGGCTCTCGATCCAGTTGCGGTACTCGTCCAGCTTGCCGGCGGCATAGATGCCACCGATGACTGCACCCATGGAGCAGCCAGCGATGCAGGCGATATCGTAACCCCGGCGCTCGATTTCCTCGATCACGCCTATGTGCGCATAACCTCGAGCCCCGCCCGAACCCAGTACCAGTGCCACGCGTTTACTCATCAACTTTCCCCGGCCAGTGCCATCATGCCTCTACAATGCACCCATCGTTGCCTCTGCTTCAATGTAGATTGTGTGCAGCTACTGTAGTAAAACCGCTTTGGCAAAGCCGGCCGGGCAGGGCACTTTTGAACTGCCGGGGCGTCGAAATGCCACCGTTTTTTTCCTTGAGGTATCACCGATGAAAGCCTGGATCTGCCTTCCCCTGATTGCTCTGGCCCTTGCCGGCTGCGCAGGCAAGACGGCCTACCGAGAAAGTTGTGCGACCCAGCTGGATGCCGCCTGGAAGGAGCTTGACCTGGCCAAGGCCGAAGGCTTTGCCGGTGCCGTGAGTTATTCCAAGGCTTTGTCGTTGCTCACCGGTGCTAAAACCCAGCAGCAGTTCGAAGGTTATGAAAGCTGCACGCGCAAAGCCGAGAAGGCGCGCTTCTACATTCGTGAGTCCCGCGCCGGGCGTTGATCGAGGAGCGTCCCATGTCTGCCATGCTCGACGCTGTCGTTGCCCAGATACTGGCCTTGCAGGTGCGCCTGCTGGCGTGTCGCGAACGCCTGGCTGCCGATACCGACAGCGAGGCCCTGCATGACCTGCGTATTGCCGTACGGCGGCTGCGCAGCCTGCTGCGGCCACTGAGGGGGCTGCCAGGGGTGGAGCAGCTGGAGGCCGCTGCAAGCGCGCTGGGGGCCCTGACCACGCCCTTGCGTGACCAGGAAGTGCTGGCTGCGCAACTGATCGCTAGCGGTTACACCGAAGCTGGGCAACGCCGCATGCAAGGCCGCGGCAGTGCGTACGCCAGCGTTGCCCGCAGCCAGCAGCTGGCCCGGGTGCTGGCGATTGCAGATGCCTTTCCACTGTTCCTGCGCGCAGCGGGCCGCGAAGGCTTGGCCAAGGCATTGGGCAAACGCGTCGACAAGCGCTTGGTCAAGCAGTGGCACAAACTGCACCACGCCTTGCAGGACCCCAACCACGACCGTCACCGGCTACGTTTGTTGATCAAGCGTGCGCGCTATGGCGACGAGGCCTACCCGCAATTCCAGCATGCCGGCCGGAAACTGCAGCGTCTGCTGAAAAAAGCCCAGGCCGACCTGGGCGACTGGCACGATCGCTTGCAGTGGCTGCTACAGGCGCGCGACCACGCCGACCTGGCACCTTGCCAAGCCGTTTGGCAGCAGCAGCTGCAGGAGGCCGAGCAAAGCGCCGATGTGACCTTGGCCGCGCTGGCCAAGGCCATTGCACGTCGCCAGCCCGGGAAATGACCGAAATGAGGGCTGTTCGTCCCGCGTTAGCTGGCTAGGATGGGCACACCCTTTTCGCTGCACGCAGGAGCCGGTCCATGAATTTCAATCAACTGCTCGACGCCGTGCGGGCCAACCCCGACGCAGTCAGCATTCCGCCGACCTGGGCGCAAGGCCGAGCGGCATTTGGCGGCCTCATGGCGGCCCTTGTTTACGAGGCGATGCGCCTCAAGCTGTGTGACAGCCGCCCAGCGCGCTCTCTGGCCATCACCTTCGTGGCCCCTGCAGCGGCAGACGTACCTATCCGCTTCGAGGTGGAGGTGCTGCGCGAGGGCAAGGCGGTCAGCACCTTGCTTGGCCGCGCGGTACAGGAGGGCCAGGTGGTGACGCTGGTGCAAGGCAGCTTCGGGGCAGGGCGGCCTTCGGTCGTGCAGGTACCGGCGTTACCGGCTACGGAAATGAAGGCGCTCGAAGAGGCGGCTCCGGAGCTGCCCTATATCAAGGGGGTCACGCCGGAATTCATGCGCCATGTGGCCTTGCGCTGGGCCGTGGGCGGGCTGCCGTTCAGTGGTAATCAGTCGAGGAAGATGGGCGGTTGGGTGCGCTTGCGCGATGTCGCCGACGAACGCGCCAACGAGGCGCACCTGCTTGCCTTGGTCGATGCGTGGCCGCCGAGCCTGATGCCGTTCCTGAAGCAACCCGCAGCTGGCAGCACGCTGACCTGGACGATCGAGTTCATTCAGCCTGTGATCACGGTGTCTACCCAGGACTGGTGCCGCTATTGCGTTGAAACCGAATACGCCCGGGATGGCTATGGCCATGCGGCAGCAGCACTGTGGACCGCTCAAGGTCAATTGCTGGCGCTGAGCCGGCAGACTGTCACCGTGTTCGCCTGACAGGCCGGCACAGGGCCATCGGCTCAGCGCCGGTGTTTGTGGCGCTCCCGCCATGCTTTCAGCCAGGCGCCACTGAAAACAAAACGCGGGAAGGTGATGAACTGCTCCGTCAACAGGCGCTGCACGGCATCCTGGCGGTTAGCGAACGGCTCAGGTTGCTGGGCTTCCAGGCGGTGCCCCTGGCGCTGCAGGCCCAAGCCGGCAATCAAGGCAATGATACCCACCGCGATCTGGCTCAGGTCGAGCCCGAACAGGCCCGACAGTACCAGCAGCGCGCCCAGGATGAACAACGGGACGGCAATCAGGTGCAGCACCAGGTTTGTCGGGTGACGGTGGTTATGGTGGTAGCCGCGCCATTGCCAGGCGGGCAGGTTGGGCAGACGTTTACTCATGGGCATTTCCTCATCCAATGCCCAAAGCTTAGTGCTGCCCGCGCAGGGGGGCCAATCGAGGCTGGCTATGGCGGCTATAGCTTGAGCTGGCCGATGGCCTTGTTGAGCGCCCCAGCCAAGGTCGCCAGCTCGCTACTGGTGGTGGCCGAGCCCACCGTCTGTTGCACGGTCTGCTCGGTGACATCACGAATGCTCACCACCGCGCGGTTCATTTCCTCGGCCACCTGGCTTTGTTGCTCGGCTGCCACGGCAATCTGCGTGTTGCTCTCGCGCATCTGCGCCACGGCACCGGTGATCTCGGCCAGGGCTTCACCGGCTTCCTGAGCCTGGCGCACGCAATCATCGGCCTTGTACGAGCTTTCCTGCATGAACTCCACCGCATCGCGGGTACCCGACTGCAGTGCCGAGACCATTGTGGTGATTTCGTCAGTGGAGGTTTGCACGCGCTTGGCCAGGTTGCGCACCTCATCGGCGACCACGGCGAACCCGCGGCCCAGGTCGCCGGCGCGTGCGGCTTCGATGGCGGCGTTGAGCGCAAGCAGGTTGGTTTGTTCGGCGATGCTGTGAATCACATTGACGACCCCGTTGATTTTCTGGCTGTCATCGGCCAACTGGCGAATCATCTCGGCGGTTTGCTGAACACCGCTGGACAGCCCGGAAATCGAATCCTGGACCCGGCTTACCACCTCTTTGCCGCTGCCGGCCAAGGTGTCGGCGGTTTGGGACAGGTCACGGGTAGCGCCGGCATGCTGGGCGATGTGGTGCACGGTTGCCGACATTTGGTTGATGGCGGTGGCCGCCTGGTCGGTCTCGCTTTGCTGGCCAAGCATGCCGTGGCGCACATCGTTCATGCTGGCGGCCAGGCGCGCAGCGCCCGAGTCCAGCTGCGCGGCAGTGTGGGCGACGGTGCTGACGACGCGGTGGTAAGTGGCCTGCATGGCATTGAAGGCACCGGCCATCTGGCCGACCTCATCACCACAGGCCAGTGGCACACGGGCTGCCAGGTCGCCGGTTTTTTCCACGTGCAGCATCACATCCTTGAGGGTATTGAGCTGGCTGAGCAGAAAACGGATGAGCAGTTGCGAGGCAGCGAGCATGGCCAGCATCAGAATCAGGACACACACCGCGTAATTGCTGAAGCGTTCGAAGAACACCTGGCGCAGGCTGGGCGACGGGGCCACTACCGCCATGTACTGATTGCCGCTGTGCACGACCTGTGCGCCGCGCAGCGGGTTGTCGCCCAGCACCCAGGCACTTGGCAGGTCCACCCAGCCCTGGCCGTCGCGCAGGGGCTCGAGCGGTTCACCGGCAAAGGTGGGCGTTTGCCCGGCTGACCAGCTGATCACATTGGCCTGGCGCGGTATTGGCTGCTGGCTAGGCCAGGCAGCCAGCAGCTCGGCTTGCTGCACCGCCTGTACCTGGGCCACCTCGGCGCGGGCGCGTTGCTCCAGGTGCACGGCATACAACACCAGCAGCAAGGTCGTGACAAAGGCCACCGCGTTGACGGCCCAGAATTTGTACTTCAAGGAAACATTGCTAAGCCAGGCACCCATGGGCAGGTCTTCTCTGAGTTGAGCGGAAACAATATTGGCAAGGTGCCATCATTGTGCCAGCTCATGCCAGAGCCGTTGTTGATGTGTATCAAGAAAAAACAATGGTGTTGTTCTCCTGCCTCAACCGGCCCCGTCAGCTCAGATCTGGAAGAACGCCCGTGCCGTGGCCGTGGTGTGCGCTGCCGTGTGTTCGACCGTTTCACCCCGGTGCAAGGCCACTTCATGCAGTACTTGCGGCAAGAAGGCCGGCTCATTGCGGCCGTTCTTGGGTTTGGGGCGCAGGGTGCGGGGCAGCAGATAGGGGGCGTCGCTTTCCAGCATCAGCCGGCCTTCGGCAATGTTGCCCACCAGCGCGTGCAGGTGCGTCCCCCGGCGCTCGTCGCAGATCCAGCCGGTGATACCGATGTGCAGGTCCATGTCGAGGTAGGCGAACAGCGCCTCACGCTCCCCAGTGAAACAATGCACGACCGCCGCGCTCAGGTGGTCGCGGTAATCCTTGAGAATGGCCAGCAAGCGCTCGCTGGCATCGCGCTCATGCAGGAACACCGGCAGGCGTAGCTCAACGGCCAGCGCCAACTGGGCTTCCAGGGCTTTTTCTTGCAGGGGGCGAGGGGAGAAATCACGGTTGAAGTCCAGGCCGCATTCGCCCACAGCACGTACCCGTGCCTCGCTTAGCAGTTGGCGCAGCCGGCCTTCGCTACCGGCCTCCCATGCCTTGGCATCGTGGGGGTGCACGCCGGCAGTGGCAAACAGATGCGCGCCACTGGCGTCGAGTTGCTGGCACAACTCCAGTGCCTGTTCGCTGACTGCCAGGCTGGTGCCCGTCAGCACCATCTGGGTCACCCCGGCTTCGATGGCGCGCTCGACGACGGCCGCCTGCTGGTCGTGGAAGCTGCTGTTGGTCAGGTTGACGCCGATATCGATCAGTTGCATGGTGGTATCTCGTGCCGCGGAGCGGCCAGCATAGCAAAAACCGGGTTTTTCTGAACAAAACCAAGAACTTCATGCTGTGGCCGGGGTCTTTTGCCGTCATTTATCACTTGGCGTGCGACCCTGTATGCCGCCCCCGAATGGATCTTTTTGCGCATGCGATTCTGGCTCACCTTCCTGTTGGCGCTCGGGCTGGTCTTGTCCGGGGCGGCCCTTGCGCAAACCCAAGGGCCGCAACACAACCCTGCGCCTGCCAAGGTTCGCGACTTGCAGCAGATCCGCAGCGGCAAGGTGCTGCGGGTGCTGGTCAACCAAAGCCGCAATAGCTCGGGCGAGGTCAAGGGCGAACCGGTCGGCATCGAGTATTACCGCCTGCGGGCCCTGGAACACTTCCTCAACGCGCGCAGCGACGACGATCAACAGATCGAGCTGCAGCTCATACCGCGGGCCAAGGAGCAATTGCTCGGCGCCCTGGCGCGTGGCGAGGGCGACCTTGCTGCACCGGGCGAGCTGCTGGACCCAGGCACTGTGCGCGGTGTCAGCAGCAGCGCACCGCTACTCGATCAGGTGCCGCTGACACTGGTCGGGCGCAAAGGCGAGCGCAGCTTCAGCAAGCTCGAGCAGCTGTCGGGGCGAACCGTGGCATTGACCAGTGCCAGCGCGGCGGGCCCATTCATCCAGCAGGCCAACCAGCAATTGGCCCTGCGCAAGCGACCGCCGATCAAGGTGGAGTGGGTCGACTCGACATTGGCCGTGGAAGATGTGCTGGAGATGGTCCAGGCCGGCATCTACCACCTGACCGTGGTGGAGCAGCCTATTGCCCGGCGTTGGGCGCGGGTGATGCCGCGCCTGCGCCTGCACAGCGGTGTGCGGCTGGGGCCGCCGCAGGCCATGCGCTGGTATGTCGGGCGTGATGCGCCGCAGCTGCTCGCTGCAGTCGATCGCTTCCTCAAGGGTTACCGGGCGCCAGACAACCAGGATGCCGCGTTCGAGCGGATTTACCGCCGCCAGTATCGGGTGCACAACCCGTTGGCCAGCAAGGACCGCCGGCGTCTGGCAGCGCTGCGGGCCGTGTTGCAGAAGCATGGGCAGGCGCAACAGATCGACTGGCTGAACCTGGCGGCGCTGGCGTTCAAGGAGTCGACACTGAACCCGGCCGCACGCGGCAGCGGTGGCGCCCATGGGCTGATGCAGATCACCCCGGCAGCAGCCCAGCGTGTGGGGGTGAGCAACACGGCCACGGTAGACGGCAACGTGCTGGCCAGCGCGCGCTACCTGGCGCTGATCCGCCGCACGTTTTTCGCCAGCCCCAAAATCAACGAGCGCGAGCGCATGGCGTTCGTGCTTGCTGCCTACAACCTTGGCCCCGAACGCGTTCAAGCCATGCGCGCCGAAGCTCGCCGACGCGGGTTCAATGGCAACCAATGGTTCTTCCAGACCGAGCGTATTGCCATGGAGCAGGTGGGCATGGGGCCGGTGAACTTCGTCAACAGTGTCAACAAGTACTACCTGGCATTCAACCGCGAACGAGCAGCGCTTGAACGTGTAGCCAAGCGATGAAGTATCGATTTATTAGATAACTATGCTGGGTTTTTTGCGATTTTAATATCTTAGAAACTGATTAAGATGGCGTCCATCTCAACATAACTGCATCGCCTCAAGGACGCTTCGCCATGAACAACAACACGCTCAATGCCCTGTTTTCCACCCGTGCCGGCGCTGGCCTGAGCATTATCCGCATACTGGTCGGCATCATCTTCATGGCGCACGGTGCGCAAAAGCTGTTCGGCATGTTTGGCGGCTATGGCCTGGAAGGCACCGGCCAGTGGATGGAAAGCATCGGCCTGGCGCCGGGTTATCTGATGGCCCTGTTGTCCGGTAGTGCCGAGTTCTTCGGCGGGTTGGCCCTGGTGCTGGGGCTGCTGGCGCGCCCGGCGGCACTGGCACTGAGCGTGACCCTGATCGTGGCGATTTTCTCGGTGCACATTGGCAATGGCTTGTTCATGTCCAACAACGGCTACGAGTTTGCCCTGGCGCTGCTCGCCGGTACCGTTGCCGTGATGATCGAAGGTGCCGGGCGCTTCTCGCTGGACCGCCTGATCGCCCGCTGACCCGTTGCAAGCTGTGAGCGACAAGCCGCAAGCAAGGGCAGGCCTTTCCTCGGCCTGCTTCTGCTTGCGGCTTGTCGCTTGCAACTTGAAGCTCATCGCTCTAGCATACCGCCTGCGCCGATTTAAACAGCTACTTGCGGGGCGCAGGAAAGCCCCTTGTGCGGCTCGTCCGAAATACCGCTAAAGCGCTGGTTCGGTGACGCCTCCCACCGCTGCCCAGCGGGATTCGCGAGGCGGAGAGAAGCACCATGAGTTGCCCACGTACCAGTGTCTGTTTGAGCCCTCTGCCTGCACACCAGGCATCCCGCACGCCGCGCATCCTGCTCGGCGGCCAGCATCAGCCCACTCTTTTGCGTCACCTCGAAGGCCTGTCCCGGCGCAAGGGCCACGCACGCGCATTCCTGATCCAGTTCGCCGATGACGCCTGCAATCTTGCGCAGTATGGGCAGGACCGTTTCGACCTTGCGGTCATTCAGTCGCCCGGCCCGCAGGACGCTGCCGAGGTCATCGGCCACCTCACCCGTATCGCGCGCCAGGGCCTGATCACCCGCCGCTGAGGAGCGTTTGTTGAGCACCAACATCATCACCAGCGAAGGCCACGCGGCGCTGAAGAAAGAACTGGACCACCTGTGGCGGGTCTATCGCCCCGAGATCACCCAGAAGGTCGCCTGGGCGGCGTCGCTGGGGGACCGTAGCGAGAATGCCGACTACCAGTACAACAAGAAGCTGCTGCGCGAGATCGACCGCCGGGTGCGGTATTTGCGCAAGCGTCTTGAGGATGTGAAGGTGGTGGCCTATTCGCCCGAGCAGGAAGGCAAGGTGTTTTTCGGCGCCTGGGTCGAGATCGAGAACGACGACGGCGAGACCATGAAGTTTCGCATCGTGGGTTATGACGAAATCTACGGCCGCAATGACTACATCTCGATCGACTCACCCATGGCCCGCGCCTTGCTGAAGAAGCAGGAGGGTGACGAGGTGCTGGTACACACACCTACCGGTGAAGCCACGTGGTATGTGAACAGCATCAGCTACGGCCAGTAAATTGCGGCTGCATGTGCCGGCCCGGACGCCGGGCCGGCACATGCAGCCTCAAGTGTCCCGCAGTACCGCCAAAGGGCTGGCATTGAGCGCCCGCCGCGTGCCTATCACCCCCGCGCCGCCTACCAGCAAAGCCCCTGTCAATGGCAGCAACAGCAACCAGGGGTGCGGCCCCCACTGCAGGTTGAAGGCATAGCGGTAAAGCACCAGGGTGATCAGTTCGCAACCCACGGCCGCCAACAACCCGCTGGCTGCCCCGAGCAGGCCGAACTCGATCCGCCGTGCCCTGACCAGCAGCGGCCTGGGCGCGCCCAGTGCACGCAGCAAGGCGCCTTGGCGAACGCGCTCATCCAGCGTTGCCTGCAAACCGGCGAACAGTACCGCCAGCCCTGCCGCCAGCACGAACAGCAGCACATATTCCACGGCCAGGGTCACCTGGGCGAGGATGCTGCGCAGTTGGTCGAGCAGGGCATCGACCTGCAGGATGGTCACTGCCGGGAACGCACGTGACAGGGTCACTACGTCCAGGTCGTGCCCCGGCGCCAGGTAGAAGCTGGTCAGGTAGGTGGTCGGCAGACCTTGCAGGGTGCCGGGTTGGAAGATCATGTAGAAGTTGGGCTGGAAGCTGTCCCAATGCACACTGCGCAAGCTGCTGACCCTGGCTTGGCGCTGTTGGCCGCCGATATCGAACGTCAGCAGGTCGCCAGTCTGAAGCTTCAGGCTCTTGGCCAGCTCTGCCTCCACCGATACCCCGGGGATTTCGTGTTCGCCGGGCAATGCTTGCCACCAGCTCCCGGCTGTCAATGCATTGCCTTCGGGCAGTTCGGCGGCCCAGGTCAGGCTGAGGTCGCGCTGCACGGCGCGCTCGCCTGCCGAATCCTTGCTGACGATCTGCTGCACCGGTTGTTGGTTGATCTGCACCAGCCGGCCCGGTGTCACCGGGTACAGCGGGGCCGCGACGGCGTTGACCTGCTGCAGGTGCTGAGCGAACGGCTCGCGGTCGTCTGGCAGGATATTCAGGGCGAAATAGTTGGGCGCATCCTTGGGTAGCTGGGCCTGCCAGGTGTCGAGCAATTCTGCCCGCAGCAGGGCGACCAGGGCCATGGCCAGCAGGATCAGGCCGAACGCTAACGCCTGGCCAGCGGCGGCCATGGGGTGGCGCAGCAACTGGCCCAACCCCAGGCGCCAGGTCAGCGGGGCGCCGGCCAGCAAGCGGCGCAGGCTGCGCAAGCCGAGCAGCAGCAGGCCACCGAGCAACAGCGCAGCAACCAGGCCGCCAGCCAGCAGGGCGAAGGTCAGCAGCAGGTCCAGGCTCAGCCGCCACATGATCAGGCCTAGCGCGAACAGGGCTACACCGTAAACCAGCCAACTGCTGGGCGGTATCGGCAACAGGTCGCGGCGCAGTACGCGCAATGGCGGCACCTGGCCCAGCGCCGCGATCGGTGGCAAGGCAAAGCCGGCCAGTGCTACCAGCCCTGTGGCGATGCCGGCCAGGGCCGGTAGTACGCCCCCGGCTGGGACCACGCTGGGAAGCAGGCCGTGAAGTACGCGGAACAGGCCCAGCTGGGCAAGCCAGCCCAGTAGCGCGCCGGCCAGCGCCGCTACTACGCCGAGCATGGCCAGTTGCAGGCAGTACAGGCCAAGGGCCTGCCGGCGCGACAGGCCCAGGCAACGCAGCAGGGCACTGGCGTCCAGGCGCCGTGCAGCGTAGCGGCTGGCCGACAAGGCTACGGCCACGCCGGCCAGCAACACTGCCACCAGGCTGGCCATGTTCAGGTAGCGTTCTGCCTTGCCCAGGGCGCCGCCGATCTGCTGGTTGCCATCGCGGGTATCGCGCAGGCGCTGGTTGGCGGCCAGGCCTTTCTCAATTGCCTGGCGGTACTGCGCCAGTGCTTCGCTGTCGCCACGCCACAGGTCGCGGTAGGTAACCCGGCTGCCGGGCTGGATCACCCCGGTCGCCTGCAGGTCGGCGAGGTTGATCATCACCCGCGGCGTGAGGCTGTAGAAGTTGTTGGCGCGGTCCGGCTCATAGGTCAGTACCCGGCTCATGCGCAAGGTTTTCATGCCGACGTCGATGCTGTCGCCTATCGACAGCCCCAAGGCCGCCAACAGGCGCGGTTCCACCCATGCTTCACCGGGCGCCGGCCCGCCACCCGGGCGTTCAGCACCATATGGGGCCGCGGCGCTGCGCAGCTGCCCACGCAGGGGGTAGGCGCTGTCGGCCGCTTTCACGCTGGACAGCTGGATACCGCTATCGCCGCCGACCACACTGGTGAACTCGACCACCTGAGCGTGGCGCAAGCCCAGTGCCTGGCCGGCCGCAAGTTGTTGTTCTCGGGCCGGGGCGCTGCCTTGCAACACCAGGTCGGCGCCAAGGAATTCGCTGGCGCGCAGTTGCATGGCGCCGTTCAGGCGGGCACCGAAATAGCCGATGGCGGTGCTGGCTGCCACCGCTACCAGCAGGGCGAAGAACAACACCCGCACTTCGCTGGCACGAAGGTCGCGGAGCAACTGGCGCAGGGCCAGGCCGCACAGGCGGGACAGCGGCATGTGTTTCATCAGGCCTCCACCGCTGCCACCAGGCGGCCTGCGTCCAGCCGGATCTGGCGGCGGCAGCGGCGGGCCAGGCGCTCGTCATGGGTAACCAGCACCAGCGTGGTGCCACGCTCCTGGTTCAGCTCGAACAGCAGGTCGCTGATACGTTCGCCGGTGTGGCTGTCCAGGTTGCCGGTGGGTTCATCGGCGAACAACACGGCAGGGTGCGCGGCGAAGGCGCGGGCGATGGCCACCCGTTGTTGCTCGCCCCCGGACAGCTGGCGTGGCGTGTGGCTGAGGCGTGCGCCAAGGCCGACCCGTTCAAGCAAGTTGCGCGCTTGTTCGCGGGCATCGCTGCGCCCGTCAAGCTCCAGCGGCAGCATGACATTCTCCAGGGCGTTGAGGCTGTCCAGCAGTTGGAATGACTGGAACACGAAGCCGACGTGTTCGGCGCGCACCCGGGCGCGCTGGTCTTCATCCAGCGGCCCGAGGTCGTGCCCGGCAAGTATCACTTTGCCAGCGCTGGGTTGGTCCAGGCCGGCGAGCAGGCCAAGCAGCGTCGACTTGCCCGAGCCCGAAGCGCCGACGATGGCCAGGCTGTCACCCTGGGCCAGGTCGAGGGACAGGGCGTGCAGGATGGCGAGGTCACCTTCCGCACTGGGGACCACTTTGCTAAGGTTCTGCGCAACGAGAATGCTGGGGCCCATGGAGAATCCGATGCGAATAAGGTGGCTGAGTGCCGGTCTGGCCCTGTATTGCCTGGCCCAGAGCGCGGCGGCGGGAACGTTGCTGGTGGTTGGCGATAGTATCAGCGCCGGTTTTGGCCTGGATAGCCGCCAGGGGTGGGTCTCTCTGTTGCAGACCCGGCTGGAGAAGGAAGGTTTCGACGCCAAGGTGGTCAATGCGTCGATCAGTGGCGACACCAGTGCGGGTGGCCAGGCGCGCTTGCCTGCGCTGCTTGCAGCGCATAAGCCCAGCCTGGTGGTACTGGAGCTGGGCGGCAACGATGGCCTGCGCGGGCAGCCGCCTGCGCAATTGCAACAAAATCTTGCTTCGATGATCGAGCGCTCGCGGCAGGCTGGCGCCAAAGTGGTGCTGCTGGGCATGCGCCTGCCGCCCAATTATGGTGTGCGCTACACCCGTGCGTTTGCCAACGTGTATGAGCAGTTGGCGGCGGACAAAAAGGTCCCGCTGGTGCCGTTTTTCCTTGAAGGGGTAGGGGGTGTGCCAGAGTTGATGCAGGCTGATGGCATTCATCCGGCCCAGGGTGCCCAGCAGCGCTTGCTGGAAAATGCCTGGCCGGCGATAAAACCCTTGCTGTGATGCTTTAAACGGGGGCAGCTTTCGGCTAATGTTGCGCCCCCCGTTTCGAGTGCCACCGATGCCGCGCCCCGCCTGGTCCCTGTACGCCTACCAATTGATCGAGCCCGATGAGCAGCTTGACCTGTTTGCCTGCCAGGAGGTCCGCGTGCACCTGGTGGCACGGCAGCTCGAGTTGGGTGTGCCGGTAGACCGTACCTTGTGCGGAGGGCTGCTGCCCGCGCAACCGCGCTGGTCGGGGGTGCCGCGCTCGATCTATCGCGATGGCCGCCTGTGCGAACTGTGCCGGGCCATCCTCGATGCCCAGCGGCGGGGCATGCGTCCGGTGTGGCCTGAGCTGCACGGCAGCTGAACGACTCGCACCTTTCATCATCTGAAACGCTTGCCGCTCAGCAATGCCTCCCGCTGGCACCAGTGCAGGTGTACAATCGATTCTCTTGACCCACCTTTCGAAGGATTTACCGGATGTTGCCGCGCTTTCCTGCCGTCACCCGTAGCCTGTCCCTGGCCGCCCTGCTGGTAGCAGGCCCCGCTGCTGCGCTGGAGCTGCCACTGCCACCTCCTGGTGAAGACATCGTCGGCCAGGTGCATGTGATCAAGGCCAAGTACGAGGACACCTTCGCCGATATCGGCACCGCCAACGACCTCGGCTACCTGGAAATGATCGCTGCCAACCCGGGTGTGGACCCGTGGTTGCCGGGCGCCGGCACCGAGATCATCCTGCCCACCCGCTACATCCTGCCACCGGGCCCGCGCGAAGGCGTGGTCATCAACCTGGCCGAGTACCGGTTGTACTACTACCCGAAAGGTCAAAACGTGGTGTACACCTTCCCGCTCGGTATCGGTCGTGAAGGCTGGGGTTCGCCGATCGCCAACACCAAGATCATCGCCAAGACGCCGAACCCGACCTGGACCCCGCCCGCATCCATCCGCAAAGAGCACGCGGCAGACGGCGATATCCTGCCTGCGGTGGTGCCGGCAGGCCCGGACAACCCACTGGGGCCATTCAAGTTCACCTTGGGCGTGCCGGGCTACCTGATCCACGGTTCGAACAAGAAGTTCGGTATCGGCATGCGCACCAGCCACGGTTGCTTCCGCATGCTCAACAACAACGTGTTGGAACTGTCCAAGCTGGTGCCGGTGGGTACGCCGGTGCGCATCATCAACGAGCCTTACAAGTTTGGTATCAGTGGCGGCAAGGTGTACCTCGAGGCACACACCCCGCTGGATGACCAGGGTAATCCGTCGGTAGTCGACAAGCATACCGCTGTCATCAATGCCTTGCTCAAGCGCGAAGACCTGGCCAACAACCTGCGCATGAACTGGGACATGGTGCGTGATGTGGTGGCTGCAGAAGATGGCATGCCGGTAGAAATTGCCGTACCGGTCGAAAACCAGGCAGGCGCACCGGTGGTTTCCAGCATTCCCCCAGAACTGCAGTAAGGCAGTGGCGATACAGGGAGGCCCGCCTTTGTGCGGGCCTTTTCGTAACAGTTGGAAGGCGCGGCAACGAGCAGGCAAAAAAAAGCCGACCCACAAGTGGGTCGGCTTCTTAACAATCCGTAAGGATTATTACTTGCGGCTGGCTTTGTCCAGCATACGCAGAGCGCGCTCGTTGGCTTCGTCAGCGGTCTGCTGAGCCTTCTGAGCGGCTGCCAGTGCGTCGTCAGCCTTACGGTAGGCTTCATCGGCACGGGCTTGAGCGCGAGCAGCTGCGTCTTCAGTCGCAGTCAGACGAGCTTCAGTTTCTTTGGAGACGCTGCTGCAACCGGTAGCCAGAACTGCGGCCAGAGCCAGAGCAGAGAATTTCAGAACGTTGTTCATCGTGTTCCCCTTCAAGGACTTTCTATTAAATAGCCATCTCTCGGAAAAGAGAAACTGGCCGGCGTACATAGTACTCATTACTTGTAGTAAGTAAACTGACTGAGCGCAAGAACTGCAAAAAAAATGTTGCTTGACGTGGCCCCGGCACGCTGTGCGAGCTGGGCGTGATCAACAACCTGCCGTGCTCGCAAGCAAGTGTAGTACAGGAACTTTTTTGTTGAACTAAGGGTGACTTGCACGGTCTTTCGGCGTCTTAAAGCCTAGAGCATCCGGCGGCTGCAGGGTCAACGGCATTAAGTGAAGAGGGTAGCGCCAGGCCCTTTTTAACTGTCGAAACCTTGAGTAAATCCGCATGCCGCGCCTACTATCTTGTGAGCGCCAGAAGACTCGAACGATTGCAATCGTCCAGTGGTCGTATGGGCAACAGGTGGCGTAGAGCATTCTGTGCCGGATTAAACCACCATCGGTTAAGGGAAGGGTCTACCTGAAAGACCTGTGAGGAGTAGTGATGAGCGAATCGTTGACCATCCACCATGACCAGGCCGGTCATCAGTTCGAGACCACCGTGGACGGTCATCGTGCCTACCTGACGTACATGGACCTGGGCAAGCAAACGCTGGATATCTATCGCACCTTCGTGCCTAACGCCCTGCGCGGCCGTGGCATTGCTGCCGCGCTGACCGAGCAGGCCCTGGCTTATGCCGAGCAGATGGGCTACACGGTGATACCGTCGTGCTCATACGTGGAGCGCTACATGGAGCGCCAGCAGCGGCACTCCACCAAGGCCTGAGCCAGGCCATGAGAGCGGGCCATGGTGAGCCCGCTCAATAGGGCGTCAATCAGCCACGCTTGCGCTGCGGCAATACATCTTTCAGCTTGGCACGCATGCTGCGCAGCGTTTTTTCGGTTGCCGACCAGTCGATACAGGCATCGGTAACCGACACGCCGTATTGCAGGTCTTCCAGGTTCTTCGGAATCGACTGGCAGCCCCAGTTCAGGTGGCTTTCGACCATCAGGCCGATGATCGACTGATTGCCTTCGAGAATCTGGTTGGCGACGTTCTCCATCACCAGTGGTTGCAGGGCCGGGTCCTTGTTGGAGTTGGCGTGGCTGCAGTCGACCATGATGTTTGCCTTGATCTTGGCCTTGGCAAGGTCTTGCTCGCACAGCGCAACGCTGACCGAATCGTAGTTGGGTTTGCCATTACCGCCGCGCAGTACCACGTGGCCGTATGGGTTGCCCTTGGTGGTGACGATCGACACGCCGCCTTCCTGGTTGATACCCAGGAAGCGATGTGGCTTGGACACCGACTGCAAGGCGTTAATGGCGACGGTCAGGCCGCCATCGGTGCCGTTCTTGAAACCTACCGCCGATGACAGCCCCGAGGCCATCTCGCGGTGGGTTTGCGATTCGGTGGTACGGGCGCCGATAGCCGACCAACTGATCAGGTCCTGCAGGTATTGCGGGGAGATAGGGTCCAGCGCTTCGGTCGCGGTCGGCAGGCCCATTTCCGCCAAATCCAGCAGCAGCTTGCGGCCGATGTGCAGGCCGTCCTGGATCTTGAACGAGTCATCCAGGTACGGGTCGTTGATCAGGCCTTTCCAACCGACCGTGGTGCGCGGCTTTTCAAAGTACACGCGCATGACCAGGTACAGGGTGTCGGACACCTCTGCGGCCAGCACTTTCAGGCGCTCGGCATATTCGTGAGCGGCCTTGATATCGTGGATGGAGCAAGGGCCGACCACGACGAACAGGCGATGGTCCTTGCCGTCGAGAATATTGCGCACCACTTCACGGCCGGCAGTCACGGTCTGCAGGGCCTTGGCGCTGAGGGGGATTTCCTTCTTGAGCTGATCAGGGGTGATCAGGGTCTCGTTGGAGGCAACGTTCAAGTCATCGATCGGTAAATCAGCCATCGTGTTACTCGTCAGGTCACGGGTGCCGGCCGCCAACAATCCCCGTGCGGCCCAGCAGCAAGAATAATCGCAACGGGGAGCCGAACCTTAGCGCGTTACAAGGGGCGGGACAATGGGCTGAGCCCAGTCATTGTGGGGTTTTTACCTGTACCAAGGGTTGAAGCGCGAATGGCCTGCCCAGCGTTGCCCAACCGGTGTAAAAAGAACGCCTACCTGTTAGCTGGAGATTGGCATGCATTCGCGCGCACTACGTATTGGCATCATTGGCAGTGGCGCCATTGGCGGCTTCTATGGGTTGATGCTGGCCAAGGCCGGTTTCGATGTGCATTTTCTGCTGCGTAGCGAGTACCCGGCGGTATGTGAGCATGGCCTGAGCCTGGACAGTGCCGAGCACGGCACCCTGCAACTGAAGGTGCAAGCCTATGCCAGGGCCGCCGATATGCCGCCCTGTGACTGGTTGTTGATCGGGGCCAAGGCGACCAGCAACGACCACCTGGCCCCGTTGATCGTGCAGGCTGCCGCACCGGGTGCCAAGGTGGTGCTGTTGCAGAACGGCCTGGGGGTCGAGGAGCAGCTGCGCCCGGCACTGCGCAGCGACATGCACCTGCTGGGCGGGCTGTGCTTCATCTGTGTCAACCGGCAGGGGCCAGGGGTGATCCGGCATCAGGCCTTGGGTACCGTGAACCTGGGGTACCACAGCGGGCCTGCCAGCGATGGTGGTACGGCGCTTGTCAGTGAGGGCACAAGCTTGTTCCAGGCGGCGGGCATCGACTCGCACGCCATGCCGAACCTGGCGCTGGCGCGCTGGCAGAAACTGGTGTGGAACGTGCCTTACAACGGGCTCTCGGTATTGCTGGGTGCCAGCACCACTGCATTGATGGGCAACGCCGCCAGCCGTGAACTGGTCCTGGCGCTGATGGCAGAAGTTGTGCAGGGTGCCGCAGCATGCGGCCATGTGCTGCCGGAAGGCTACGCCCAACACCTGTTCCAGGTCACCGAGCGCATGCCTGATTACTGGCCGAGCATGTACCACGACCATGCACACAAGCGCCCATTGGAGTTGCAGGCCATTTATGCCGAGCCGCTGGCGCAGGCGCGGGCGGCTGGCTGCCGCTTGCCGCGCATGGAAATGCTGTATCAGGCGCTGTTGTTCATCGACCAGCACCAAGGCCGGGTCTGAGCGTTTCGAGGGGGGTATTCCCAGCCCGATACAGCTCACCCGTGCAGCGCGCCGGACGGCGAAGCGTGCCTCTGCCGCGCTGCTAAGCTGAAGCTTGATCTGCCGCAGCGGCAGTCCAGGAGGTCGAATGATCCGCTCCATGCTGTACGCCACCGACCTCGGTGTCTATGCCCCGTTTGTCATGCAACATGCGCTGGCGCTGGCGCGGACATTCGGGGCTGAGTTGTACGTGATCCATGCGGTCGAGCCCATGGGCCAGTTCGCTGAATCTCTCCTGCAAAGCTACCTCGACGAGCAAACGCTCGACCAGTTGCACAGCCAGGGGGTGAATACGGTAATGGCCAATATAGAGCAGCGCGTGCTGGAGAACTTTCGCGATGAGCTGGGCGAGGAGGCCGACCTTGCCGTCATCAAGGCCGTACGGGTTCGCCAGGGCGATCCGGCGCAGGTCATTCTGGATCAGGCGCAACGGCTCAGTGTCGACCTGCTGATTTTTGGTAGCCACAGTGCCGGTGCCGGTGTGGATGTGCCAATCGGCCGCACGGCGGTGCGGCTGCTGCAACTGTCGCCGGTCCCGGTCTACATGGTGCCGTTGGCGCAGCATTTGGGGCGTAGGAAAACGTGAGCGCGGCTGTAGGGCATATCCTCAGCATGTAACAAAATTGTTCTAGATTTATTTCCGGAACCACTAATATAGTTATATATCGTCGCTGCTTGCTGCCGCTGACTCATCGCTGAACCGAGGGAAATCTATGAAGCTTCAACAACTGCGCTACATCTGGGAAGTGGCGCATCATGACCTCAATGTCTCCGCGACGGCGCAGAGCCTGTATACCTCCCAGCCGGGTATCAGCAAGCAGATCCGCCTGCTGGAAGACGAGTTGGGTGTTGAAGTATTCGCGCGCAGTGGCAAACACCTGACCCGCGTTACCCCGGCCGGTGAGCGCATCATCAATACCGCGGGCGAAATCCTGCGCAAGGTCGAGAGCATCAAGCAGATCGCCCAGGAGTTCTCCAACGAGAAAAAGGGCACGCTGTCCATCGCCACCACCCATACCCAGGCGCGCTACGCGTTGCCGCCGGTGATCAGCAGCTTCATCAAGCAATACCCGGAAGTGTCCCTGCACATGCACCAGGGCTCGCCGATGCAGATTGCCGAAATGGCCGCAGACGGCACGGTCGACTTTGCCATTGCCACCGAGGCACTGGAACTGTTCGGCGACCTGGTCATGATGCCATGCTACAAGTGGAACCGCTGTGTGGTCGTGCCGCAAGGTCACCCATTGGCCAAGCTGCCCAAGCTGACGTTGGAGGCCGTAGCCGAATACCCGATCGTGACCTATGTGTTCGGTTTCACCGGGCGCTCCAAGCTGGATGAGGCCTTCAACCACCGCGGCCTTACGCCGAAGGTAGTGTTCACTGCCGCCGACGCCGACGTGATCAAGACCTATGTGCGCCTGGGGCTTGGCGTGGGCATCGTTGCCGGCATGGCAGTGGACGCCAAGCTCGACAGCGACCTGGTGGCACTCGATGCCAGCGAGCTGTTCGAGGCCAGCATCACCAAGATCGGTTTCCGCCGTGGCACCTTCCTGCGCGGCTTCATGTGTGACTTCATCGAGAAGTTCGCGCCGCACCTGACCCGCGAAGTGATGGCCAAGGCAATCCAGTGCCACAACAAGCAGGAGCTCGAAGCGCTGTTCGAAGGGGTCGAGCTGCCCGTGCACTGAAACGCGAACACCGGGGGCTTTGCGCCCCCGGTTCTACAGCGGCGTTACGGGTTCAAGCCTTGCTGATCAGGTTGCCAGCGTGCAACCCGCACTCTTTCTGGGTGGACTCTTCCCACCACCAACGCCCTTCACGTTCATGCTGGTTCGGCAGCACCGGGCGCGTGCAGGGCTCGCAGCCGATGCTGATGAAGCCACGTTCATGCAGGCTGTTGTACGGCAGCTCCAGCATGCGGATATAACCCCACACTTCTGCGCTGCTCATCTGCGCCAGCGGGTTGAACTTGTACAGCGTGCGCTCGGGCGTGGAGAAGGCGCTGTCGATTTCCAGCGCTGCCACCTGGCTGCGAGTGCCAGGGCTCTGGTCACGGCGCTGGCCAGTGGCCCAGGCGCTGACGGTTGCCAGCTTGCGCCGCAATGGCTCGATCTTGCGAATGCCGCAGCACTCGCCATGGCCGTCCTTGTAGAAACTGAACAGGCCCTTTTCCTTGACGAATGGGTCAAGCTGGGCGCGGTCCGGGCTGAGGATTTCGATCGGCAGGCCATACTGCTCGCGCACCTGGTCGATGAACCGGTACGTTTCCGGGTGCAGGCGGCCTGTGTCGAGGCTGAATACCTTGACCTGCTTGTTAAGCTTCCAGGCCATGTCGACCAGCACCACGTCCTCGGCGCCGCTGAAGGAAACCCACAGGTCGTCGCCGAAGTGCTCGAAGGCAAGCTTGAGGATGTCTTGCGGGGATTTGTTGGCATAGGTCGCGGCCAGGGCGGCGACGTCGAAGGGTTGGCTCATCAGGCGGTTTCCATCTTGGCTGTGGCGCTGTGCGCTCGTAGTGGGGGTGATGGTAACAAAAAAACAGGGTCTGGACGGGCTGGCGCTCACAGGCCTTGCAGTGTCTGCAGCAATACCCGCACCTTGGCAATCGACTCTTCGTACTCGGCCTGCCATTCGGAGTCGGCCACCACTGCGCCGCCACCCCAGCAACTGACCTGACCATCCTTGACCAGCAGGCTGCGAATGGCGATCGAGCTGTCCATTTCGCCGCGCACGTCCACATACAGCAGGGAGCCGCAGTACAGTGCCCGCCGCGTGGGCTCCAGCTCGTCGATGATCTGCATGGCGCGGATCTTCGGCGCGCCGGTAATCGAGCCGCCAGGGAAACTGTCGGCGATCAGGTCCAGGGCGTCCTTGCCGCTGGCCAAGCGGCCGGTAATGCTACTGACCAGGTGGTGCACGTTGGGGTAGCTCTCCAGGCTGAACAGCTCCGGCACCTTCACCGAGCCCACCTCGCAGGTACGCCCCAGGTCGTTGCGCAGCAGGTCGACGATCATCAGGTTTTCCGAGCGGTCCTTGGGGCTGTGCAACAGCGCCTGGGCATTGCGCCGGTCTTCGCCCGGGTCGCTGGCGCGTGGGCGCGTGCCCTTGATCGGGCGGGTCTCGACCTGGCGTTGGCTGACGCGAATGAAGCGCTCGGGTGAAAAGCTGAGCAGGGCGCTGCCGTCGGCCAACTGCTGATAGCCCGAAAAGGGCGTCGGGCAGGCCTGGCGCAGTGCCTTGTAGGCCTGCCACGGGTCGCCCTTGCACGGCGCGCGAAAGCGCTGGGTGAGGTTGATCTGGTAGCAGTCACCGGCCTGGATATAGCGCTGCACCTGGTCGAAGGCGGCCTGGTACTGCGCAGGCTGCAAGTCGCCGGCCATGGGGGCGAGCAGTTGAAAGTCGCCATCGGGCGTGTGCTCGCTGCCGGCGAAGAGGTTGATCAGGCGTTCGCGCTCGTGTTGCGCCAGGCTTGGGTGAAACACCAGCTGGCTGGTGCCGCACTGGTGGTCGCTGACCAGCGCCCAGGCATACAGGCCCAGTTGCGCGTCGGGCAGGCCGAGGTCATCCACGGCGTTGCTTGGCAGGTGTTCAAGGCGGCGGCCGAAGTCATAGCTCAGGTAGCCGATCAGGCCGCCGGCGAAAGGCAGTTCTACGCCGCTGGGCAAATCCGCGCTGCCCAGGCGCGCCAGGCCCTCGCGCAGGCGGGCGAGAAAGGCGCGGCCATCCTCTGCGGGTTCGGCTTGCAGTTGTTGCAACGGCCAGGCACTGAGCAGATCGAAGCGCCCGCGCTCGGCACCAGGGCGGGCGCTGTCGAGCAGGATGGCGCCGGGCGCCTGGCGCAGGCGGGCGAAATAGGCGGCTGGGTCGGGTTGGTAGGGCAGGGGGTGGAGCGTACAGGTCGGCATCAGTATGGACGGCGATGTAAAAGCGAGGAGGGCGATTGTAGACCTGTGCGGGAGCAGCGCCTAGCACTGGGCGCGACATTCAACCGGGTGTTTGGCGCCTGGGGCTGGTCGCGACGCAAGGCGGCTGCCCCAGGAGATGTGGCAGCCGCCCCGGCGATGTCAGCCCGGGTGTACGTGCCCGAACAAGCCCTGCGACACCTTCACCCGCTGTTCGACATCCTCCGTCAGGCCGTCCTTGGCCAGCGCTTCGATGTGCGCTTCGATGGCATGGGTGCGCTGGGTCAGCCCGCAGTCGTTGGCGATCTGGATGTTCAGCCCTGGGCGGGCGTTAAGCTCCAGAATCAGCGGGCCTTTGTCCTGGTCCAGGACCATGTCCACGCCGATATAGCCCAGCCCGCACAGCTCGTAGCACCCGGCGGCCAGCTTCATGAAGCCGTCCCAGTTCGGCAGTTGCACGCCGTCAACCGCGTTGGTGGTGTCTGGGTGCTTGCTGATGATGTTGTTCAGCCAGGTGCCCCGCAGGGTCACGCCGGTAGCCAGGTCGACCCCTACGCCGATGGCGCCCTGGTGCAGGTTGGCCTTGCCGCCGGACTGCCGGGTGGGCAGGCGCAGCATGGCCATGACCGGGTAGCCCATCAGCACGATGATGCGGATATCGGGCACGCCTTCATAGCTGATGCTCTTGAAGATCTGGTCGGGTGTGACCCGGTATTCGATCAGCGCCCGGTCACGGTGCCCGCCCAGCGAGTACAGGCCAGTGAGGATGCTCGAGACCTGGTGCTCGATTTCCTCGTGGCTCATGATCTTGCCGGAAACGGTGCGGTAGCGGTCCTCGAAGCGGTCGGCGATCACCAGGATGCCGTCACCGCCGGCACCTTGGGCCGGCTTGATGACGAAGTCGTTGCGGCCGCCAATGATCTCGTGAAGCTTGTCGATCTGCTTCTCGGTCTCGATGACACCGTACATTTCCGGCACGTGGATACCTGCCGCGAGGGCGCGCTCCTTGGTGATGATCTTGTCGTCGACAATCGGGTACAGGCTGCGTTTGTTGTACTTCAGCACATAGTCTGCGTTACGCCGGTTGATGCCCATGATGCCCCGGGCCTCCAGGGCTTTCCACGTCTTGATCAGGCCAAACATCACACGTCTGCCTTTTTCACGAATGCCTTGAAGCGCATCAGCTCGGTCAGACGGTAGCCGCGATAACGGCCCATCGCCAGCATGAAGCCGACCAGGATCAGCAGCACGGCCGGGAAGGTGAACACGAAGTACACCAGCTCTGGCACCATCATCAGCAGGTGTGCCAGCGATGCGGCAAACAGGGTGCCGATGGCCACTTTCATGGCATGGCCGCCGCCACGCTCTTCCCAGGTGATCGACAGGCGTTCGATGGTCATGGTCAGGATCACCATCGGGAACAGGGCTACCGACAGCCCGCGTTCAAGGCCCAGCTTGTGGCTGAACAGGCTGATCGCCGCAATCAGCACCACGACGAAGGTCAGCACCACGGACAGGCGCGGCAGCATCTGCAGCTTCAGGTGTTCCAGGTACGAACGCAGTGACAGGCCCAGTGCCGTGATGACCGTGAACAACACGATACCGAAGCCCAGCTGGGTTTCGCGGAAGGCCAGGGCGATCAGCACCGGGGTGAAGGTACCCAGGGTCTGGATACCGATGAGGTTGCGCAGCACCAGGATCACCAGCACACCAATCGGGATCATGACCATGATCATGAAGGTCTGCTGGGTTTGCAGGGGCAGGCCGTACAGCGAATATTCGAGGAAGTCGGCGTCGGTGTTCTCGTCAGTCAGCTTGGCCAGGCGAATGGCGTTCATTTCACTGTTGTTCATGCTGAACGTGACGTTGGCCTTCTTGCCGCCATCGACGGTAATCAGGTTGTCGTCACCGGTCCACCACAGCAGTCGGTCGCTGGGCAGGCCCTGTTCGCCCGTGTCCGGGTTGAAGTACAGCCAGTCGTTGCCGTTGTAGCTGCGCAGCCACAGCTCGGGGGTTTGCGGGGTGTCGGCCACCAGGCGGATGGTGTGCACCTTTTCCATCGGTACGTGGGCAATCGACAGCAGCAGGTCGATCACCTGGGCCTTTTTCATCGGTGAGGTATCGCCGGCCAGCAGCAGTTTGACGTTGTCATCGTTGAGGTTGTTGACCCGCTTGATGGTTTCGCTGACGAACGTCTCGACGTCGGCCGAATGCTGGCGGATAGGCGCCATCAGCGCCTCGGCGGCGATTTTTTCGGGGCCGTCGATGGCCAGGCTGTCACGGAAGGTCGGGCCTTTTACCGCGGTTTTTTCGTTGCTGTAGCGCTTGGTCAGCACCAGGCGGTAGTACAGCGTCTGGTTGCCGCTGGCGCGACGGGCCGACCAGGTGACCTTGCGGTTGCCATCGGCACGGTTGACGCTCACCCCGTAGTTGTTGGAGATGAAGCTCTCGTTGAGGCTGACGTAGTCGCGGTTCAGTGGCGGCACGAACATCTGCACCTTGACCGGGTCCTTGGTGCTGGCCACGAACTCGACCTTGGCGTCGATGTTCCACAGGTCGTCGGTTTCATCCTCGGTCACCGGGATGCCGAGGAAGAAGATCTGATAAGCCGTGACTGCCACGCCCAACAACACCAGTACGGTGATCAGGACTTTCAGATGGAGGGTAAGAGAGCGCATCGGGATTACTCTGCTTTGGGAGCGTCGGTGGCACAGGCAGGTTTGCCGGCCGCGTATTTAAGGCTTGGGTCGACCAGCGCGTCGAAGTGCTTGAGCGCCTCGGAGCCGATCAGCAGCGGGAACTGGAAGGCGCTGCGGTCGGTGAGGTTGACTTCGATGGTGCGCAAGGCCTGGCCCATGCAGATTTCGAGTTCGATGACCGGGCGGGCGGTGTAGGCCTTGCCCGATTCAGCATCATAGTCGCCCGCTCGGCGCTTGATTTTGCTGACGCGGGCCAGGGGCCGTTCGATCGGGTGCGAGTGGGCGGCATCGATGGCCAGGTAGAAGCGCACCCAGCTTTCGCCGTTGCGCTTGAAGCGCTTGATGTCGCGGGCGCTGAGCGAGGCAGTTTTGGCGCCGGTGTCGAGTTTGGCCGCCACTTCCAGGTCCAGGTCGCCCAGGCGTGCGTATTCATTGAGACCGTACACGGTCTTGCCGGCCGCCTGGCCAATGGCCGGCAGCAGGGTGAGGCAAAGCAGCAATAAAACGGGTGTGAGTCTCATAATCCTGGCGCGATGCAGTGCAAGGTTCTAGGCAAGGTTCAGGTCAAGGTGACTGGCAACTACTGCGCAAGCTTCCTCGTTCATCTGTCAACAAGCATGACTGCATGACAGACAGGCTATCCATACCCCATCGGAGGCGCGGCATTCTATCACGACGACGTATTGACGCCAGCGGTGCGCGATCTGACAGCGCTTGGCTTGCCTAAGTTCGTTCTTATGCGATTGTCGACAATATTGAATTTGTATTTGACTTGAGTGGCATCGATGGTTAACTTCTGGCGAAGAGATTTCCCAAGGTGTCGACAATATGCAAGACCTTTCCACCCCTGGCCCGATGCTGGCAGACGAATCGGAAACCTTGTCGGAAAACGTCTTCCGGCGTATTCAGGCGGCCATCGTCAAAGGGGAAATTGCCCCTGGCAGCAAGATCTCCGAGCCAGAGCTGGCACGCACCTATGGCATCAGCCGCGGGCCGCTGCGCGAGGCCATCCACCGCCTGGAAGGCCAGCGCCTGCTGGTGCGGGTGCCCCATGTAGGCGCACGGGTGGTATCGCTCAACCATGCCGAACTGATCGAGCTGTACGAGATTCGTGAGTCCCTGGAAGGCATGGCCTGCCGCCTGGCCGCTGAACGCATGAGCCAGGCCGATATCGACGAGCTGCGCCGGGTGCTCGATACCCATGAGCGGGATGCCGCGTTCCAGGCTGGCCTGGGTTACTACCAGCAGGAGGGTGACTACGACTTCCATTACCGCATCATCCAGGGCAGCGGTAACCAGACGTTGGTCAAGATGCTGTGTGGCGAGCTGTACCAGCTGGTGCGCATGTACCGTATCCAGTTCTCGGCCACGCCCAACCGGCCACGCCAGGCCTTTGCCGAACACCATCGCATTCTCGATGCCATCGCCGAACGTGACGGCGAACTGGCCGAACTTCTGATGCGCCGTCACATCGGTGCGTCCAAGCGCAATATCGAGCGTCACTATCTGGACGCCCACAACAATAACCCACGAGGTGAGAAATGACTGTGAACAGCACACCCGGTCAGCGTTTTCGCGATGCCGTCGCCGCTGAACACCCCCTGCAGGTGGTTGGCACCATCAATGCCAACCATGCCTTGCTGGCCAAGCGCGCCGGTTTCAAGGCCATCTACCTGTCCGGTGGCGGCGTGGCAGCAGGTTCCCTGGGCCTGCCGGACCTGGGCATCACTGGCCTGGACGATGTGCTCACCGACGTGCGCCGTATCACCGATGTGTGCGACCTGCCGCTGCTGGTGGATGTCGATACAGGCTTCGGTGCCTCGGCTTTCAACGTGGCGCGCACCGTGCGCTCGATGAGCAAGTTCGGTGCGGCGGCGATCCATATCGAGGATCAGGTCGGGGCCAAGCGTTGCGGCCACCGGCCGAACAAGGAAATCGTCAGTCAGCAGGAAATGGTCGACCGTATCAAGGCAGCCGTCGACGCCCGCAGCGACGACAACTTCGTGATCATGGCGCGTACCGACGCCTTGGCCGTCGAAGGCTTGAACGCTGCCCTGGACCGTGCCGCAGCGTGCATCGAGGCGGGTGCCGACATGATCTTCCCGGAAGCGATCACCGAGCTGCAGATGTACAAGACCTTCGCTGACCGGGTGAAGGCACCGATTCTGGCCAACATCACCGAGTTTGGCGCCACTCCGCTGTACACCACCCAAGAGCTGGCTGCGGTCGATGTTTCGCTGGTGCTGTACCCGCTGTCGGCGTTCCGCGCCATGAACAAGGCAGCCGAGAATGTGTACACCGCGCTGCGCCGCGACGGCACGCAGAAGAACGTGATCGACACCATGCAGACGCGCATGGAGCTTTACGATGCCATTGGCTACCACGCCTTCGAGCAGAGCCTCGACGCGTTGTTTGCCCAGAAGAAGGGCTGAGCCAGTGACAACACCAGCCCCGCATGGCAGCGGGGTTGCCCGCGAAAGGGCGGGTACAGGCAAGCCCGATTAGCCAGCCAGATTTCCATAACAAGTTCAAGAAAGGAGAAACACCATGGCCGAAGCAAAAGTACTCAGTGGCGCAGGCCTGCGTGGCCAGGTCGCCGGCCAGACTGCGCTGTCCACCGTGGGTCAGGCCGGTGCCGGTCTGACCTACCGCGGTTACGATGTGCGTGACCTGGCCGCTGGTGCCGAATTCGAAGAGGTCGCCTACCTGCTGCTGTACGGCGAGCTGCCCTCCCAGGCTGAACTGGCCGACTACAAGCACAAGCTCAAGGGCATGCGTGACCTGCCACCGGCACTCAAGGAAGTGCTCGAGCGCATTCCCCGCGACGCCCACCCCATGGACGTGATGCGCACCGGTTGTTCGGTGCTCGGTACCCTCGAGCCCGAGCTCACCTTCGAAGCCCAGCGCGACAAGACCGACCGGCTGTTGGCCCTGTTCCCGGCGGTGATGTGCTACTGGTACCGCTTCACCCACCATGGCGTGCGCATCGACTGCAGTAGCGACGAAGACACCCTGGGCGGCCACTTCCTGCACCTGCTGCACGGCAAGAAGCCCAGCGAGCTGCACGTCAAGGTCATGAACGTGTCGCTGATCCTCTACGCCGAGCACGAGTTCAACGCCTCGACCTTCACGGCCCGGGTGTGCGCTTCGACCCTGTCCGACCTGTATTCCTGCGTTACCGCAGCCATCGGCACGTTGCGCGGCCCGCTGCACGGGGGCGCCAACGAGGCTGCCATGGAGCTGATAGAGCGCTTCCAGAGCCCGCAGGAAGCCACTGCCGAGCTGCTGCGCATGCTCGAGCGCAAAGACAAGATCATGGGCTTCGGGCATGCCATCTACAAAGAGTCCGACCCGCGCAACGAGGTGATCAAGGGCTGGTCGAAGCAGTTGGCCGATGAGGTGGGCGACAAGGTGCTGTACCCGGTTTCCGAAGCCATCGACAAGACCATGTGGGAGCAGAAACGCCTGTTCCCCAATGCCGACTTCTACCATGCCGCGGCTTACCACTTCATGGGTATTCCGACCAAGCTGTTCACCCCGATCTTCGTCTGTTCGCGCCTGACTGGCTGGGCGGCGCACGTGTTCGAGCAGCGCGCCAACAACCGCATCATCCGCCCGAGCGCCGAGTATGTCGGCGTCGAGCAGCGTCAGTTCGTGCCGATCGAGCAGCGCTGAGGCATGGATCGCCAGGGCTGCTGCGCAGCCCAATCGCGGCATAAGGCCGCTCCCACAGGGACTGCGCAGCGCCCCCATTGGCCAGATCTGTATACCGAGTACCGTGACCGAGCCTGATAACGATATGAATACTGCATACCGCAAGCCCCTGCCAGGCACCGACCTGGACTACTTCGATGCGCGCGCGGCGGTCGAGGCGATCAAGCCCGGCGCCTACGACGGCCTGCCGTACACCTCGCGCGTTCTCGCCGAAAACCTGGTGCGTCGCTGCGACCCGGCCACCCTCGACGCCTCGCTGAGCCAACTGATCGAGCGCAAGCGCGACCTCGATTTCCCGTGGTTCCCGGCGCGCGTGGTGTGCCATGACATCCTCGGCCAGACCGCGCTGGTCGACCTCGCCGGCCTGCGTGACGCCATCGCCGACAAGGGCGGCGACCCGGCCCAGGTCAACCCGGTGGTGCCGGTACAACTGATCGTCGACCACTCGCTGGCTGTCGAGTGCGGCGGCTATGACCCGCAAGCGTTCGACAAGAACCGCGCCATCGAAGACCGACGTAACGAGGACCGCTTCCACTTCATCAACTGGACCAAGAAAGCGTTCAAGAATGTCGACGTGATCCAGCCGGGTAACGGCATCATGCACCAGATCAACCTGGAGAAGATGTCGCCGGTGGTGCACTGCGACCATGGCATCGCCTACCCGGATACCTGCGTGGGCACTGACAGCCACACCCCGCACGTCGATGCCTTGGGCGTGATCGCCATTGGCGTGGGTGGCCTGGAAGCGGAAAACGTGATGCTTGGCCGAGCATCGTGGATGCGCCTGCCGGAAATCGTCGGTGTCGAGTTGACCGGCAAGCTGGCGCCGAACCTCACCGCCACCGACCTGGTGCTGGCCCTGACCGAGTTCCTGCGCAAGCAGAAAGTGGTCGGCGCCTACCTGGAGTTCCACGGTGAAGGTGCGCGCGCCCTGACCCTGGGGGACCGCGCGACCATCTCCAACATGGCCCCGGAGTACGGCGCCACGGCGGCCATGTTCGCCATCGACCAGCAGACCATCGATTACCTGCGCCTGACCGGCCGTGAAGAACCGCAGGTCAAACGGGTGGAAACCTATGCCAAGGTCGCCGGCCTGTGGGCCGACAGCCTGGCCGGCGCAGTATACGAGCGTACCCTGAGCTTCGACTTGTCGAGCGTGGTACGCAACATGGCCGGCCCGTCCAACCCGCATGCCCGCGTCGCCACCAGCGAGCTGGCGGCCAAAGGCATTGCCGGCAGCTGGCAGCAAGTGCCAGGGCAGATGCCTGATGGTGCGGTGATCATTGCCGCCATCACCAGCTGTACCAACACCAGCAACCCGCGCAACGTGATCGCCGCAGGCCTGATTGCGCGCAACGCCAACAGGCTGGGCCTCACCCGCAAGCCGTGGGTCAAGTCATCGCTGGCCCCGGGCTCCAAGGCGGTGCAGCTGTACCTGGAAGAGGCTGGCCTGGAGAAAGAACTGGAGCAACTGGGCTTTGGCATCGTCGCCTTCGCCTGTACGACCTGCAACGGCATGTCTGGTGCCCTCGACCCGGTGATCCAGCAGGAAATCATCGACCGTGACCTGTACGCCACCGCCGTGCTGTCGGGCAACCGCAACTTCGACGGGCGTATCCACCCGTATGCCAAGCAAGCCTTCCTGGCCTCGCCGCCCTTGGTGGTCGCCTACGCGATTGCGGGCACCATTCGCTTTGACATCGAAAAGGACGTGCTGGGCGTGGTCGATGGCCAGGAAATCCGCCTCAAGGACATCTGGCCCAGTGACGAAGAGATCGACGCCGTGGTGCGTGCGGCGGTCAAGCCGGAGCAATTCCGCAAGGTGTACATCCCGATGTTCGCCATCGAGGAAGACCGCGGGCCGAAAGTGGCACCGTTGTATGAATGGCGGCCAATGAGCACCTATATTCGACGGCCGCCGTACTGGGAAGGTGCCCTGGCCGGTGAGCGTACCCTGCGTGGCATGCGCCCGCTGGCGGTGCTGCCGGACAACATCACCACCGACCACCTGTCGCCATCCAACGCGATCATGCTCGACAGTGCTGCGGGGGAGTACCTGGCGAAAATGGGCCTGCCAGTAGAAGACTTCAACTCTTACGCCACCCACCGCGGTGACCACCTGACCGCCCAGCGCGCGACCTTTGCCAACCCCAAGCTGTTCAACGAGATGGTGCGCAACGCAGACGGCAGCGTGAAGCAAGGCTCGCTGGCGCGAATCGAACCGGAAGGCAGGGTGACCCGCATGTGGGAGGCGATCGAGACCTACATGCAGCGCAAGCAGCCGCTGATTATCGTGGCCGGTGCCGACTACGGCCAGGGCTCATCGCGTGACTGGGCGGCCAAGGGCGTCCGCCTGGCCGGTGTCGAGGCCATTGTCGCAGAAGGTTTCGAGCGCATTCACCGCACCAACCTGGTAGGCATGGGCGTGCTGCCGCTGGAGTTCAAACCCGGCACCGACCGCAAGACCTTGGGGCTGGACGGTAGCGAAACCTATGACGTGCTGGGTGCGCGTACGCCGCGCGCTACGCTGACCCTGGTGATTACCCGGGCCAGCGGCGAGCGCATCGATGTGCCGGTGACCTGCCGCCTGGACACGGCCGAGGAAGTGTCGATCTACGAAGCGGGCGGGGTGCTGCAGCGCTTCGCCCAGGACTTCCTCGAAGCTACCGCCTAACCCTAAGAGCAGGGGCCGCGTTGCGGCCCATCGCCGGCGAGCCAGCGCCCACAGGAGTCGCGCAATCTCGATGGCAGCACGGTCCCTGTGGGCGCTGGGTTGCCGGCGATGGGCTGCAAAGCAATCCCGAGGGTCTCATGCCCATCAGACAGGACAGCAAAGCAATGGCTCACGTACCGCAAACAAGAATACCCGCCACCTACATCCGTGGTGGCACCAGCAAAGGCGTGTTCTTCCGCCTGCAAGACCTGCCCGAGCCGGCGCAGGTCCCAGGCCCTGCCCGCGACGCGCTATTGCTGCGGGTCATCGGCAGCCCCGACCCTTACGGCAAGCAGATCGACGGCATGGGCGGCGCGACCTCCAGCACCAGCAAGACCGTCATCCTGTCGCCCAGCATCAAGCCGGGCCATGATGTCGATTACCTGTTCGGCCAGGTCAGCATCGACAAGGCCTTTGTCGACTGGAGCGGCAACTGCGGCAACCTGTCTGCTGCGGTCGGGTCCTTCGCCATCAGTAGCGGCCTGGTCGACAGCGCGCGCATTCCACGCAGCGGCGTGGCCACCGTGCGTATCTGGCAGGCGAACATCGGCAAGACCATCATTGCCCACGTGCCGGTCACTGAAGGCGAGGTGCAGGAAACCGGAGACTTCGAGCTGGATGGGGTAACGTTCCCGGCAGCGGAAGTGCAGTTGGAGTTCCTTGACCCGGCTGCGGACGAGGACGGTGCCGGCGGTGCCATGTTCCCGACCGGCAACCTGGTCGACGACCTTGAGGTGCCGGGTGTCGGCACCTTCAAGGCCACCTTGATCAATGCCGGCATCCCGACCATTTTCATCAATGCTGCCGATATCGGCTACACCGGCACGGAGTTGCAGGACGCCATCAACGGTGACCCGCAAGCGCTGCTGCGCTTCGAGGCCATCCGTGCCCATGGCGCCGTGCGTATGGGCCTGATCGACCATGTCGACCAGGCTGCCGGGCGTCAGCACACACCGAAAGTGGCCTTCGTCGCACCACCCAGCACCTACACGGCGTCCAGTGGCAAGGCGGTAATGGCAAGCGAGATCGACCTGTTGGTACGTGCCTTGTCGATGGGCAAACTGCACCATGCCATGATGGGCACCGCGGCGGTGGCGATCGGTACGGCGGCGGCCATTCCCGGTACGCTGGTCAACCTGGCGGCGGGCGGGGGCGAGCGCAGCGCCGTGCGTTTCGGCCATCCCTCGGGCACGCTGCGGGTCGGCGCCGAAGCCCGCCAGGTAAACGGCGAGTGGACAGTGACCAAGGCAATCATGAGCCGCAGTGCTCGCGTGCTGATGGAGGGCTGGGTTCGCGTGCCTGGCGACAGCTTCTAACCCACCCCTGGCGCTCGGCCTCAAACGGGGCCGCTGCGCGGCCTATCGCTGGCAAGCCAGCTCCCACAGGGAGCGCATCAGGGCTGATAGGTGTTTGCCACAAGGTATGGCAGCGCCTGTGAGAGCGAGCGCCGCCCGCGCGGCGCAATCGCGAGCTGCGCTCGCTCCTACGTTTGTTTCGGGCCAATTACTCCTGCGGGATTTGCGCGCGAACGCCTTGGTGCATGCCTCAATATCGCGCCGTACAAACAAGGCGGCCGCGCGCGCCTGTCACAGGCGTTACTGGCCCGAAACAAACGTAGGAGCGAGCGCAGCTCGCGATTG